>JAFAQO010000033.1 GCA_019246375.1 Mycobacterium sp.
TCATCGAAGTTGTCACCGGTCTCGCGATCGCGGCGCTTGACGTCGTCGGTCACATGAGTAGCCAGAAATGTTCTCGCTTCGTCGAGGAACGCCTTGTCCTCAGCAGACAGTTCGACTCGCGAGAAATCCATCGCTTCGCTCCTAGACCCGTTCTTCGCGCGCGGCAACGATTTCTGCGATCCGGCAGGCGCTTGCTCCCGGATCGCCGCCGGCCAATGGCCAGCCTCGCGCCCGCACCAGATAAGCCGTCGCGGCGGCCTCGGCCGAGACGCCCAGACCGCCCTGGATGTGCACCGCCATCGTGGCCGCCTTGGCCGCTTCTTCAGCCATGAACACGAAGGCAGAGGGAGCCAACTCGGGTCGCTCGTCCGGCTCGTTGTCGAGAAACCACGCGGCGCGGTGGGCGAGGTTGCGTCCGCCCTCGACGGTGATCGCCATGTTCGCCAGCGGATGCGAGATGCCCTGCAACGTCGAGATCGGCACGCCGAGTGTGTAGCGAGTTTTGGCGAACTCTGCCGCGATGGTCATCGTCTCCTCGACCAGGCCGACCAACGCCGCAGCGGTCAATAGCCGCCACTCGTCAAGTGCGCGTCGGTATTCGGATAACGCTTCCGTTCCACTGCTCAGAACCGTACGACTATCCGCCACAGCTGGATCGACCCAGGCCATCGGCAGCCGGCCGATATTGTCGACTTTCGCTGGGCGGGTACCGAACGAGAGGCGCACGATTTGCTCGCCGTCACGGACAATGATGTGGTCGGCGATCGAGCCCGTCGGAATGAGTTTGCGGCCGGCGGTGCTTTCGATCTGCGGATCCAGCGCCGCGATCTGCTTACCGTTGACGACCTCAATCTCCGCGACGCCAAACCGGGCCAGCAGCCGAGCCGCACACACATGGTCGATCCACGGTACCGGCGCAAGCGAGCGGCCGATTTCCTCGGCCACCAGCGTCAGGTCGACCAGCGTCGCCCCGTCCCCGCCGACAGACTCCGGTAGCGCCATCGTCGTCGCACCCATCGCGCACAACCGCTCCCACAAGTTCTTGTCGAAGCCGGAAGCCTCGGCGGCACGGACTGTTTCGATGGGGCAGTGCGTCTTGAAGAACTGCTTGTACGCATCCTGCAGCGCCAAATGATCTTCGGACAGACTGTAGTCCAACCTGCGCAGCTCGAAGCGGTCCATTGTCACTGCTCCTCTCGGCCCGCAAAAAAGAACTCTTGCGCATTGTTGTACAGGTAGTTGTCGAGCACGTCGGCCGGCAGATCTAGCGCCAGTGCTTCCGGCACAACTCGATGAATGCGCAAAACCGGCCAGTCCGACGCGAAGATCACTTTGTTCTGACCGCGGGTCCGCATGAAATGCAGCAGCGTGTCCGGTAGCCGTTTCGGCGACCACGCCGATGTCATCAGACGCAGGTTGCTGTACTTGATCAGCAGGCGTATCGCGACGTCCCACCAGGGATCTGCTCCATGAATCATGCACAGCCGAAGCTCGGGGAAGCGTACGCACACCCGGTCGAGATGCATGGGATGCTGCACTTCGCCCGGGATCGGTGGGCCCGGGATACCGGTGTTGAGGCAGAGTGGCAGATCCAGTTCCGCGCATTTGGCGTAGAGCGGGTAGTAGACCGCGTCGCTGGGCGGATACTGCCCGTCGCCCCAAAAGCTTGGTCCAACCGCCGCGTAAGCGACCGGTAGGTCCTTGACCACGGCGCTCAATTCCCGCAACGGTTGCACTGGGCGCAGCAGGTTGACGCCGCCCATTGCTAAAGCGAACCGGTCCGGCTGCGCGGCAACGAACTTACGTGCGGTGGTAGACGGTTTGACCAGCGAATCCATCAGGACCGCCTTGTGCACACCCTGCTCGTCCATCTCGTCGAGCAACTCGCCCAGATCGACCGGATCGAACATCGACGTCGGACCCTTGAAGTAGTCGTCGCGGACTTTGAGCATCCACGTCGGCTGGCTTTCGCTTTCACCGAAGTGCACATTTACCAGACAATCGATCACCTTATGAGTCATGCCGGTCCTTCGAGGTCGGCACCAGCCAGCGCGGCAGCCCGTTGCTGCTGCATCGCTTCGTGTTTGGCCCATCGGTAGTTCGGCTTGCCGTTGCCGAGGCGTCGAATCTGCTCGACGAAGATGAACGCCTTGGGTGCTTTGAAGTGGGCCAGCTGGGCGGTACATGCAGCGTAAAGTTCCTGTGCAGCAACATGTTCAGAGCCTGGGGGTACCGCAACGAAAGCGACGATTTCTTCACCCCAACGATCGCTGGGCCGTCCCACCACCAATGCATCGGCGACACCGGGGTGTGCCCGCAGGACCTCTTCGACCTCTTCGACGAAAACCTTCTCACCGCCGGTGTTGACGACCAGCGAATCGCGGCCCAACAGGCGGATGGTGCCGTCTTTTTCAACCGATGCCCGGTCGCCCGGTATCACCACGCGCTGGCCCTCGACCTCGGGAAAGGTGTTACGCGTGGCTTCGGCATCGTTGAAATACCCGAGCGGAATCCGGCCCGTCCTCGCCGCCCAGCCAATCTCCGGCTCACCAGGCTGCAAGAAACGGCTGCGGTCGGCCGAGACGACCGCTACGCCTGCCCTGGGTTCAAAGGTTTCGCTTGCAGTTCCGTTGCGGCTGTGTCCGAATGCCATGTTGCCGGTTTCCGACGATCCGTAGCCCTCGATGACGGTGACCTTCGGCAGGCATTCCATCAGCGCGTGTTTGTGCTTCGGATTCGTGGCAGCTCCGCCGGTGCCGATTGCGTATAGCGAGGACAAGTCGTACCGATGTGACCGCAGTTCGGCGATTAGCGGCCCGGCATACGCGTCGCCGACCATCGTGATCATGCCTACCTTTTCGCGCTCCGCGGTTGCCCACACCGACCGTACGTCGAGCTTGTTGCGATCGTCGTACAGCACGACCGGTAGGCCGCTGAGGAACGCCGAGAACGCGGTCCACATTCCGGCGGCGTGCATCAGCGGTGAAACCGCGAACCACGGCTGCCCGCCTCGGCGCACCCTGGCGTGGATCTCGTCGGCACTGGCGTGATCGGCCCCCACCATCGACGTCACGTACATGTCGCTTTGCCGCCACAACACTCCCTTGGGCCGTCCGGTGGTGCCACCAGTGCAAATAATGATCAGGTCGTCCGGCGACCCGGCGACGGTATGGCCGGTATTTCTTTGCGCCAGTGTGTCATCCAGAGATACCGCACCAGGCAGTTCCGGAACGCTGCTTCCGTCGTCTATCGACACCAACAGGTCGCTACCTTTAGGCGGAAGCACATCGGCGAACCGCGCTCCGAGCGAGCGGTGATAGATGACGCCTCGTGGCCGCACGTAGGCGAGCAGTTCACCAATCTCGCGCGGCGAGTAGTAGTGGTTCACATTGACCGGGACGGTCCGCGCTTTGAGGCAGCCAATCACCATGTCGGGGTACAGATCGTTGTACATGATGCGCGCGATCCGATCTTGTCCGCACTCCCAGCGACTGAGCATCTCGCGCTCACGATGGACACCAAAGCCCCTGCTACTCAAGAAGCTTGCCAGCCGGCTCGTGCGCAGTGCAGAAGTCGCGAAGGTACTTCGGCGGTCACCGCATACCGTCATCAAGCGGTCAGGCACGACGTCCGCGATGGCGTCGAGAACCGCTCCGATGGTCCACTCGCTCATAATCGAACGGCTACGCTGCCGACCCTACCTTGACATCGAGCAAGTCCAACGCGTTGTCGCGCATGACTTTTCGAACATCGCTGTCGCTGAACCCGATCAGTTCTTCGGCAAACGACACCGGATTTTTCAAGCCCTCGCCATGTGGCCAGTCCGACCCGAACAGGACCTTATCGACGCCAATGACCGCTGCCAATGCGGCCAGGTCATCCTCGTAATAGGGGGCGATCCACACATTGTTGCGCAACTGCTCCACCGGATCCTCGGGGAACAGGCGCGGGTGATTGTTGGCCGCCTTCTTCAGGCGCTTGACCAGCCGGTACACGAAATAGGAACCGTTCTCGATACTGACCGCCTTCAGTTGCGGATGACGGGTGAACACACCGTGCACGATCATTGAGGCCATTGTGTCGTGAATCGCACGGTCGTCGACGAGTATCTGGTCCAACGGATCTGAGCCGCTGAACGCCTCGAACGTCGACTTCCCGCCCCACATCGCGGCAACCTGCAGGTACCCGCTGTCGCTCAAGTGGAAGCCCACCGGAACGCCCGCCTCGGCCAACGCGGCCCATACCCGATCATGGACGGGATCGCCCAACGACCGAGCGTTGACCAGACCGGGCACCGGCGCGGGCCGCACCAGTACCAGTTTCGCGCCGCGTCCCAACACGAACTCGACCTCTTCGAGGGCCTTGGCGGGGTCGGCCAGCGAAACGATCGGCGCGGCGATAATCCGGTGATCGGGCCGATCGAAGCCCCAGTCCTCGTCGAGCCAGAGGTTGAACGCGTGCAGTGACGCCATCGTCGCGTCGATATCGCGCTTGAGCGCTTCCTCGACGCCGCATGCGAACGTCGGCAGCATGAACACGGTCTCGATGCCCTGGGTGTCCATCACTGTGACCCGGGCGTCCCGGTTTTGATACTCGGGGTGCTCCGCGAGCCGCTCGACCTTCATCAGCGACGCCGGGTCGACGCCCTCGGGTATTTCGCCACGGAACAGCAGATCCAGGCAGCCGGGCACGATGATCGGGTCGAAGGTCGGGTTGGGGATGAAGCGGTTGACGCGGTCTCCGATGATCGCCTGAGTGTGCTTGCCGTCGCTGAACATCTGCACGCCACGCTTGCGGAATTTCTTGTCCAGATGCCGGGTGAAGGCGTCCAGCGGCTCGTAGTAGTGGTTGTCGACGTCGACCGCCTTAAAGCTCAAGTTCCCCATGGTCATCCTTTCCGGTACCGCAAGAGTCGTTGATGGCCGATGTCGGGCCGCTAAGCCCCGGAAAGTCCGGCGCTCGTTTTTCCAGGAAGCTTGTGACCCCTTCGATCACATCGCGACTTTGCAGCGACTCCTGCAGCAACGATTCGGCTTGTGAATTGGAGTCCGCGACCTCGCGCATGGCATCACCGTAGGCCTGCCGCTTGATGACGGCCATCGATGCCGGCGAGCAGTTGCGGGCGATGTCTTCGGCGTAGTCCATGGCGCGCTGCATCAACCGTTCGGGCGCGACGACCTCCTTGACCAGCCCCAGTTGGGCCGCCTCGTCGGCAAGGAAGGTCCGGCCGCTCAACAAAAGGTCGAGTGCGACGCCCCACCCGGCCAGGCGGGGAAGTATCCACGAGATTCCATACTCTGCAATCAGTCCGCGACGTGCGAAGGACGCCGCGAACTTCGACCCCGCGGCGGCGAACCGCACATCGCACATCAGCGCCTGGGTGAGGCCGATACCGACGCAGGACCCGTTGATCGCTGCGATGACAGGCTTGCACAACGTGGTCAGGTAATAGGGTTGTCGTTCGCCGACCAACTTCGTCATGTCCCGCTGGTTGGTCTTCTTCAAGGATTCGGCGACCGTTCCCATCGACCCCAGCTGAGCTCCGGCGCAAAATGCTTTGCCGCGACCGGTCACCACGATTACCCGAACCGCGGCGTCCCGCTCCGCTCGGTCCAGGCCCGAGTAAAACCCAGTGGCAATGTCACCACCCCAGGTGTTGAGCCGCTCCGGGCGATTCAGCGTCAGGACCGCGACACCGCTTGCACTGACCTCATACAGCACTGCGTCGTCTTTGGCGGCGTCGGCGACGACCTCGTCGGCGTGGCTCATGTGCGCCACTCCTCCTCATCGCTGCGCTCTGCATCGTCGTCGACGCAGCTCATTCGACCGTCCGCTCCCTCCGACCGGTCGCCCAGTGGGCGGTTATGACACGCAAACCGCCGATGGCGCGCTTTAAGTGGCCAATCGCGGCTATCCGCAGAAAGCTTGTATCCATACTGTATATCTATCGGTACTGCATTCCGCAACTGCCGGAGGTGACCGTCGATCGTGGTGTGAGCAGGCAAAACGTACGTGATCCGGGAATGTCAACGTCGCTCCGAATCGATGAGGCCGAGCCGCCGATAGGCGCTTTCGATCTGCGCCTTGCCCTCAGCAGGTAGCTGTGCCTGCGGAGGCCGGGAATGCGGGTAGGTCCCCACCGGCAGGCCCAGCAGCGACGCGGCGAACTTGAACGCACCACCCCAATGGGTGAAGTAATCGGGTCGCCCCGGGTAGCAGGTAAACCACGATCCGAGATCGACGTCGAATTGGTCCAGGCCCGAATCGCGGCCGTAGTCCATCGCCTCGACGAGCTTGTCGTTGCACACCAGGTCCCAATACTCGGAAAGCAGGCGCCGCTGCGGAGTTTCGAACAAGTAGCCGGCGGTACCCAGTTGTGCGGGGCAGACGATGCCGGCACGTAGCCATCCGGCCCGATACACCGTCTTGTCGCATTCCCAGATCAGCAGCCCGGGTGCCAGTTCATGCAGCAGACGACTGCTCGCGGGCCGGAACGCACCCTCCTTGGTCGCGCAGACGGCCGGAACCTCGCCGTAGATCCGCGCGCTTTCTGCTGGGCTCAACACATAACCCGAGGAGGGTGAGTTGAACATGCCCAGCGCGATGTCGGTGCGCTGACCGATGTATTTGAAGAACCGCAGGACGCCTTCGCCGCCGTGAGCCTCCATCATCGGCGTCTGGATGTAGGCGATGTCAGCGCCGGCCTGCGGCGCGTGCAGTGTCAGATCCAAACAGTCCTTGGCCGACATGGCGGCGGTGCAAGCTTGCACGACAACGTCGGGATTGGCGGCCCTTGCCTCCTCGGTCGCCACCTCCAGCAAGCGTTTTCGCTCATCAAGCGTCAACGACCAAAATTCGGCGATACCGCTGGTGCACCACAACAGCGGATGACCGAGATCGCCGACGCAGTAACGAACCAGCGCCCGGTAGGCGTCCCAGTCGATGTCGTCACCGTCGGCGCCACAAAACGGTGTGTACAGGGAGTCACCGATTCCCCGCAAAGCACCGCGTGCCCATGCACGCGCCTCACGAGCCGTCGCCATAAAGCCTCCTGCTGCTGTCAGGTGAAGTCCGAACCGCCATCCACGTTGACGTTGGCTCCCGTCATGTACGAGTTGCGCCGCGACGCCAAAAACGCAACCACGGGCCCAATTTCGTCGGGTAGCCCGGCTCGCGGCAGATGAGCCGGATGGCCGAAGTGCTTGGCAATAGCGTCCATCAACCGATACGGGTTGTCGCCGTCGACACCGATGGATTTCGCCCAGCCG
>JAFAQO010000059.1 GCA_019246375.1 Mycobacterium sp.
GGGCTGGCGGCGTCGAAGGCGCTGACCACCGCCGCTATCCTGGCAGCGTTCGACCGTGACGCCGAACGGCTCACCACAGATTCCGCCCGCCTGTTCGTCTCGGACGAGGCTCGTGAAGGCATGTTGGCGTTCCTGCAAAAACGCCCACCTAGATGGGCCTCCCCCGGCGACGGGAAGGCAGTTTAGCGAACTTGGCTTGCAGTCGTTTTTGTTCGTCGTAGGCTCGTGGGGATGAGCGATTCAGCGCAGAAGGACGCACGCGATGAGTGGTCTCGCGCTGCAGACACCGACCGCATACAGGTGGCGCAGGAGCTGACCGATGCCGCTGCGCAGGGCCAACTCCAGATGAGCGACTACGAAGACCGGCTTGCCAAAGCCTACGCGGCCACGACCTACGCGGAGTTGGACCGGCTCCGGTCAGATTTATACGGTTCGACGGTGTGCCCGCGTCGCGGCGGCGCGTGCAAGCCGGCACCCTCCACACTCCTGCTGGCCATCATGGGCGCGTTCGAGCGACGTGGTCGCTGGAATGTGCCCAAGAAGTTGACGACGTTCGCGCTGTGGGGCGGCGGGGTCATCGATCTGCGCTACGCCGACTTCACCTCCACCGAGGTGGAGATCCACGCATATTCGATCATGGGCGGGCAGACAATTCTGCTGCCACCGGAAGTCAACGTCGACATCCGCGGCCGCGGTGTAATGGGCGGCTTTGACCACAACGTCACCGGCGAAGGCACACCCGGCGCGCCCAAGGTAACCGTGCGCGGCTTCTCACTGTGGGGCGGCGTCGGCATCCAGCGAAAGAATCGCAAGCCCCGAAGTTAGCCAATCACCGTCGCCGCCGGCGCGACCGCAGATAGTCGCCCACCACCGCCGCACCCAGCCCGTCCAGATCGGGCACCACGACGCGGCCCTCAACTCGTCGCGCGACCTGGTCGATGAACCGCGCCAGCCCGGGATCACTGCCCAGCCGGAAAATCGTCACCTGCGCACCAAGTCGGGCCATGTCGTCGAACCCGCGCACGGTGTGCGCAATGGTCCGCGGATGCGGCGGGTAGTCAAAAAACACTGCTGAGCCGTCGCCGTCGAAATCTTCCAGGTGCGCGGTCGGCTCACCGTCGGTAACCACCAGCACGACCGGTTGCGCGCCTGCGTGCCGCCGCAGATGCCGCCCGGCCAACGCCAATGCGTGATGCAGGTTGGTGCCCTGCTCGTAGACGCCTTCCAGACCCGTCAGCTCAGCGGTGGTCATCGTGCGGGCATAACGACCGAACGCAATGATCTCCAACGCGTCCGAGCGGAACCGGGTACTCACCAAATGGCTCAGCGCCAGCGCCGTTCGCTTCATCGGCAGCCAGCGATTCTCCATCACCATCGAAAACGAGGTGTCCACCAGCAGCGCGACCGCCGCCTGTGTGCGCGTCTCGGTTTCGGAAACCTCGACATCGTCGACAGTGATGTGAATGGCCGAGCTCGGGTCGGCCGCCGCGGTCCCGGCCTGTCGCAGCACCGCATTGGTCAATGTGCGGGTGACGTTCCACGGCTCAGTGTCACCGAACTGCCACGGGCGGGTGGCACCGGTCAGTTCGCCGGCCGCACCGGCACGCCGGTGATCACGCTCACCATGGCGACCGGAAAGTTGTTGCGCCACATCATGTAACGCGGTCTCGCCGAGCCGGCGCATCGCCTTGGGCGAAAGCCGCCACTGACCATCGGAGCTGCGGTCCAGAAAGCCCTGGTTGACCAGCGCGCGCTCCAGCTCAGCCAATGTTCGGGCGTCGGTCGCGGCCTGGTCACCGAGCTGGCGCGCCAGCGCGTCGAGGTCGACGTCGTCCATGGTTGCGCCCGGATAGCTTTGGGACAGTTGCTCAGCCAGCTGTTCCAGCTCGCCGATGTCGGCCAACGCCTGGGCGCCCTCCCCCATCCCCAACGGGTTATCGCCGGAGAACTGCTCGGACCCTGTCCAGTCCTCACCGGGGCGGACCGCCTGCAAGTGAGCGTCCAACCGATCCAATGCCTGCATCAGCGCGGGAGAACCAAAAGCCTGTTGGGCCAATGCATCCAGCTCCGCGCGTTGTGCCGGGCTCAAGCTGTTGCGGAACCGCTGTGCGGCGGCGGCGCGCTTGGCCAGCGAATCCAGTAACTCCTCGACATTGCGCGGATTCTCCGGGAAGAATTCGCCGTGCTTGGTCATGAAGTCTTGAAAATCCTGAGGGGTGTCCTCGCCGCGGGCATGCTTGTCCAGCAAATTGTTCAGGTCGTCGAGCATCTCGGTGACGCGTCGGCGGTCCTCGTCGGTGGCACCCTCGAGCGCCTGCTTCATGCCGGCGAAGCGCTGGTCGAGCATTTCGCGGCCAAGCAGATCCTTGATCTGCTCGTACTTTTCCCGAGCCTCGCCGCTGCGCCAGTTGTAGTCGGAAAGTTCTTGCACCGCCTTGGCCGGCGACGGCGAAAGCGAATCCAGCTGCAGCTCCCCGAAACGCGCGTCGTCGTCCAGCGCGCGGGCCAGTTCCTTACGTTCGGCCAGCACCGCCTCGTCGAGCAACTTTTTAATTTCCTGCAAAGTGCCGTCTAAATTATTGTCGCGCAATAAGTCTCGTCGGCGTCGGTTCGCCTCGCGCGCCAGCCGGTCGGCTCCGCGCATGTTCTTGGTGCCGCGCCGCAGCAGCTCGGAGAGCGCCCGTCGTGGTGAGGCGCCCGCCATGACGTCCTGGCCGATCTGCTCGAGCGCATCCCGCAGATCCACCGGCGGAGCCAGTGGGTCAGGCCCGCCGGTGTACGCCGAGTATCGCGACGAGTGCCGTTTAGCCATAGACGGTTTCGCCTTCTTGCGACACTTTGTCGATGCGCTTGGCCAGATACAGCGCTTCCAGGGCGAGCTCCAGCGCAGCGGCGCGCTCACCTTCAGACTCCGCGCCCAGCCGCTTGGCGATCTTGTCCACCACAGGCAGCTCGGGCAGCGCGGCCAGGACGTCTTTTGCCGACACCCGCTCCCCGGTTGTCACCGCAGAGCCGTTCTCGACCGCAGTCACCAGCGGGCCGACGTCGAGGCCGCCGAGCACTCTTGACGCGGTGTCGGCGGTAGCACGGCGCAGCAGGTGCTCCAGCACAGCCTGCTCGCGGCCCTCCTCACCGGACTCGAACTCCAGCTTGCCACGCAATACCTCGATC
>JAFAQO010000083.1 GCA_019246375.1 Mycobacterium sp.
GGCCGGGCAAGTACTCGCTGGGATAGCGGTCGACCCACGGCGTCTGGTCGCGCATCGACAACCAGAAGGTGTCCAGCCGCCACATCAGCGGGGTGAGGA
Source organism: Mycobacterium sp. (assembly GCA_019246375.1). Lineage (GTDB taxonomy): Bacteria > Actinomycetota > Actinomycetes > Mycobacteriales > Mycobacteriaceae > Mycobacterium. The sequence goes on from JAFAQO010000083.1 coordinate 100, forward strand.
TGTCATAGCCGCCGTCGGCGAAGACGAATTTCAGGTCGGGGTGTCGGCCGAAGACCCCCTCGACGATCAGCGTGGCGAGGTGGACGAAGTAATTCAACGGCATGAAGGCCGCGTAGCCAGGGTAGGTGTGCGCATGGCCGGCGAACGTCGGCGGATAGTCGACGCCGTTGCCACCGTTGATGTGCACCGCCACCGGCAGCCCGTACGCCGCCGCCGCCTCCCAGATGGGCTCGAACATCGGTTTGCCGTACGGCTCGCGGGATTGCATCGGAACACCGACCTGAACGAACTTCGGATGATCGGCAAGCCGCTCGATGTCGGCGACCGCGCCTTTCGGGTCTTCGGGGTTGACCCGGATGGTGCCCCTGAACCGGTTGGTGGTGTCGGGCTCCAGCCACTGGTCGAGCAGCCAGTCGTTGACCGCGGCGCAGATTCGGCTGTTGAGCAGGTAGTCGGCGATGTTCCCGCGGGTCAAGGGATTGAGGACCGCGTAGTGCACGCCGGCGTCGTCGAACAGGTGGCGGCTGACGGTTTCGCGGTCAGAGCCCGGGTAGTGCTCTCCGTAGAGGTCTTGGCGGTAGTCGCCGCCGGGCGCCTGGTACCACTGCTGCTCGACGTCGGGGATCGACCGCAGCTTGTGAGCAGCAGGGAGATAGCGCCGGATCTCGGCATTGTCGCGGAAATGCGGTTGCACATTCGCATCGATGACCGGGCCGACCACAGCTGTATCGCTCATGCTGTCAAGTACACCTCCCCGTGAGTTACGTCGACGCGGTAGGTGCGCACACGGCGTCCCGGGTCGGCCACGTTGCATCCGGTGGTGATGTCGAATTCCCAGTTATGCCAAGGGCATCGGATGATTTGGCCTTCACGAGTCCGGCGTAGCCCGTCCGGTTCCGCGGGGTCGGGTTCGGTGGTGCCACCGACATTGCCCAGACAGAGCGGGGCACCCTCATGTGAGCAGTAGTTGGCGATCGCGTGCAGTGAACCGCCTACGTTGTACACGCCCACGCCGAACTTGCCGGCGTCCACCAGCTTCATCGCGCCGGGCGGGAGCTCATCGAGAGAGCACACGAATCGCCGTTTGAGCACTGCAGAATCACCGCCTCATCGACACCGACATACCATACCGTGCCCATTACGGTAACTACGACCAGCCGTTGGGCTTAGTTGCTATTTATATTATGATAGCGACATCACTCGGATAAACCCGCCAAAGACGCCGGCGCCGGTCAGGGCCGGCGTGCGCGAACGGCCTTACCGGTTGCAGGAGGAGCGCTGATGACGCTCAGCACCGAACCCGACGGCCAGCCCGTCACTCTCGACACCACCGGTGAAACCAGTCCTTATCAGTTCTTCGAATACATGAGGCGCACAGATCCGGTCTGGCACGGCACTTTTATGGATCAGTCCCAGCTGCCGGAGGAACTGCGACCCAACGACGAGTGGGTCTTGTTCGGCTACGACGGCGTATTCCAGGCTTTCCGTGACGACCGGCTCTTCACTTCGGCTGCCTACGACAAGACGATTGGATTGGTCATGGGGCACACCATCTTGGCGATGGGCGGCAAAGAGCATCATGACCATCGCAACTTGGTGGCCAAGGCGTTCCGCGCTACCGCGTTGGAACGCTGGGAACCGTCGGTCATCGGGCCAGTCTGCGAGCAGCTTGTCGACGAATTCAAAAACGACGGTCAGGCCGACCTGGTCAAAGCGCTGACGTTCGAGTTTCCGACCCGGATCATCTCTACCTTGCTCGGACTTCCCGCGCAGGATCTCGACCTGTTCCGGCGCCTGTCACTTGACCTCATCTCGATCCCGACCGACATCATGGCCGGGTTGAATGCAGCGGCGGAGTTGCATGATTACTTCCTCGACCAGGTCGAGCAGCGGCGCCGAAAACTTACCGACGACATCATCGGCGACCTCGTTGCCGCCGAGATCGGAGGCGAGAAGCTCACCGATGAGGCGATCATCGCGTTCTTGCGCCTGCTGCTCCCCGCCGGCGTGGAGACCACTTACCGCTCTTCGGGCAACCTGCTGTACTTGCTGCTCACCCACCCCGATCAACTGGCGATGGTCTACCGGGACCGGTCCCTGATCCCGACCGCGATCGAGGAGGGCCTCCGGTTTGAAACCCCGCTCACCATGGTCATGCGGACGACCACCGAAGAAGTCGACATAGGCGGCAAAGCAATTCCGCCTGACGCACAGGTCGACCTGTGCATGGGATCGGCGAACCGCGACGAAAGCCGTTGGCCCGACGCGAACACGTTCGACATCTTGCGACCGCGGCACGCGCACATCGCCTTCGCCGGCGGTATCCACATGTGCCTCGGCATGCATCTGGCCCGGCTCGAAACGCGGGTCATGTTGAACAGCCTGTTCGACCGCGTCACCGACCTGGCTTTTGTTCCCGACGACGATACCGGCCAGGAGTCCAAAATCGTTGGCCTGACCTTCAGGTCGCCCAACAAGCTCCCCGTCACTTTCACCCCGGCGGCATGAAGAGTCGCGCGGCGATCCTGCATGGCGTCGGCGGCCCATGGTCCGTAGAGGAGTTCCAGCTCGACTCGCCGCGTGCCGGTGAAGTCCTGGTCGAGATGGCCGCCGCCGGGCTGTGCCACTCTGACGACCACATCCTCAAAGGAGACATGTCGGCACCTACCGAGGTTCTTCGGTCGCTCGGCTTGCCCACCATGTTCCCGACGATCGGGGGCCACGAGGGTTCCGGCATCGTTCGGGAAGTTGGTGACGGTGTCACGGGCCTGGCGCCAGGTGACCATGTCGTGACTTCTTTTGTCGCGGTATGCGGCCAATGCCGTTGGTGCGCAACCGGCATGGAGTACCTCTGTGATGCCGGCATCGGCACGCTGACCCCGGGAATGCCGACCGACGGGACGTTTCGCCACCACACCGCCGACGGTCAGCCGTTAGGCCACATTTCCAAGATCGGCGCGTTCGCCGAACATACTGTGGTGGCGGCGGATTCGCTGGTCAAGGTCGAGCCGCAGCTGCCGCTGGTGCCGAGCGCGCTGCTGGCATGCGCAATTCCCACCGGATACGGCTCGGCCGCCAATCGGGGCGGTGTGCGGGGCGGCGACACTGTCGTCGTGATC
>JAFAQO010000531.1 GCA_019246375.1 Mycobacterium sp.
CGATGGAATCGCAGTAGTGCAGTTGCTGTCCCATTTTTCCGACAAAACGGGCACCGACGCATCTGTGGCTGACGCTGTTGAGGGCGATGAGTCGGCGCACAACGTCCCTATGCTGAATCTGACGCTCAATCCGCTGAAGTGGATCAACGGGATATGGCATTCGTCTGTCGCCCTAGCGGAAGCTGGTGCGCGGGCAGTGGAAGGGATAATCGAGATAGCAGCTGCGTTAGTTCGTCCCGCGGATGCGTCCGGGCTGAGCGGACCTGTCACCGGTATGCGCCGATACGCGGCCGCGCACGTGCCACTCAACGACGTGGCGAAGGTGCGCCGCGCCTTCGGTGTGACGGTCAACGATGTTGCCTTGGCAGCGATCACCGACAGCTACCGAGCGGCCTTGATTCGCCGCGGTGAACGGCCGAGCAGCCGGTCACTGCGCACATTGGTTCCGGTGTCAGTGCGTCCGGATGATGCTCGCGACAAAGTCGACAATCGCGTCTCACTGATGCTGCCCTACCTTCCCGTTGACAAGTCGGATCCAGTGCAGCAGTTACAAGCTGTGCACAGCCGGTTGACGCGAGCAAAGGTCAGTGGGCAGCGCCAGGCGGGCAGCTTGGCGGTTTCCGCCATGAACCGCGTTCCATTCCCATTCACGGCATGGACGGTGCGCGCTTTGACCCGACTACCGCAGCACGGCGTTGTCACGGTGGCGACGAATGTGCCTGGGCCGCATTCGCGGCTGCGGGTCATGGGACGACGTGTAATCCAGTTATTACCGATTCCGCCGATCGCCCTTCAGCTTCGCACCGGTATCGCGATCCTGAGCTACGCCGACGACCTGGTGTTCGGCATCATCGCCGACTATGACGCCGCACCCGATGTCGCGGAACTCGCTGGCGGTATCACACGCGCAGTGGCCCGCCTGGCCGCCTTGAGCGTTGCGCCGCAGCCTTCCACCGCCCCGGGGAAAGTGGCGCTGGTTGATGATCGCGTTCATGCCGCGTCAGGCGGGTAGCTTTAACTCAAGGGGTAGCCATGGTGCCACAGCAGACGCTCGAAACCCTCGATCGCAAGCGGTCTTTGGAACTATTGCAGACGGTGCAAGTAGGTCGTCTGGTTTTCACCGAGCACGCCCTGCCGGCGGTGCAGCCGGTGAACTTCCGGCTTTGGGAAGACGATGTGGTGATCCGGGTAGCCGGCGGGTGGAAGCTAACCGCCGCCGCACGCAACGTTGTGGTGGCCTTCGAGGCCGATGAGCTTGACCCGGAACTGCGCACCGGATGGAGTGTGACTGTCGTCGGGCATGCACAGCTGATCACCGATGTGGACGATCTGGTGCAGATATCGGGCACCTTCTTGCGACCATGGGTTGACGGTCAGCGCGACTATTTCGTGCGAATCCGGACCGAGAAGGTGACCGGCCGTCGATTGCGGACAGCGCTTGACGATCGGCAGCATCTCTAGTGGGTAGGGCTCTCCTTCCGCGCTCGGGCGTCGTGAAATCACCGATCAAGCTCGGCAAGCACTGCATCGACCACGTCGGTTACTGCGGCCGCGACCTCTGATGTCATGCCAAGTCCGTGGCCAGTGTCAGCCGTGTCAATAGTCAATATCACCAGCTCATCGGGCATCCGGCCCAGCGCACTGGCTAAAGCGCAGGTTTGCGCCAGCCCCATAGCGTGTGAACTGATTACCGCCGCAGAGTCGAGATCCCGTGCTGTCCAGCGGCGAATACGGCCAGGCGTCGACTGGTTGCCCGCGGCAGCGTCCACCACCACAGCGCGCGTGGCGCCGCTCCACGCCGCCAGCAGCGCGGCGGGTTCGCCGGTTCCGGTCAGCACACGCACACCGGGAAGACCACGTTCAGCGATCCGGGCCGCAACCGCAAGGCCAACGCCGTCGTCACGCCGGAACCCGTTACCGATGCCGATGACTACGGTGCTCAACGCCGCTCGACTGTCAAGGTGAGGAAGTGCGCCGAGCAGGAGATGCAGGGATCGTAGTTGCGAATCGATCGCTCGCACAACGACGTAAGCGCCGCATCGTCCAATGATAGGTTCGCGGCCACCAGCTGAGCCATATCGTGTTCGATGGCGGCCTGGTTCTGGGAGGTGGGCGGCACGATCGTGACCGCGCGGATCAGCCCATCGGCACCGATCTCATAACGGTGATACAGCAGTCCTCGTGGTGCCTCGCTGACACCGTGCCCGATGCCCGCCCGGACCGGCACCTCGACGAACGGCCGGGGCGGTCGCTGGTATTCGGCGATGATGCGCAAAGCTTCCTCGATCGCGTACACCACCTCGACCGCACGAACAATGATGCTGCGAAACGGATTTCGACATTCGTCATCCAGGCCGGCCTCAGCGGCGGCTTGCCTGGCGATCGGGGGCAGCAAAGCCGAATTCAGCGAGTACCGCGCCAACGGGCCGGTGAGGTATCGGTTGCCGTCCAAGGTCGCATGCAGCGCCGTCGAGTGCGGCACCTGCAATTCCACCACGTGATCGATGAATTCTGCGATAGCGAATGGGAATCCGGCGCTGCGCTTGATGGCCCCGTTTTCGATCGCGTACCGGTTCGGGTCCGTCAGCGCAAGCAACTCATGGTCGACTTCCACATCGGGAAAATCGAATCCGGCAACCGTCCGCACGGTGTAGAGGGCGTCGTCCATTGCCGTACGCAAGATCTCGGCCAGTGGTTCGAGCTCATCGCGTGAGGGCACTGAATAGAAGCCGCCCAACCGTACGTTGATTGGGTGGATGGCTCGTCCGCCGATCTGCTCCATCAGCCGGTTCCCGGCCTTCTTCAGCGCCAGCCCACGTTCGACGAACTCGCGGCGCTCCTTAGCGAGGCTGATCGCATCCGGGTAGCCGAGAAAGTCTGGCGCATGCAACAGGTAGATGTGCAGGACGTGACTGTGGATCCACTCCCCGCAGTAAAGCAGCCG
>JAFAQO010000598.1 GCA_019246375.1 Mycobacterium sp.
CGGCTGCTGCGCGAGCCACCGGCCGCACTGGTCGGCGGGATTATCGATACGGACCTGCCCTGCCTGACACCCGAAATCTCGCTGCCCACGCTGACCCGATACTTTGCTGCCTACAACCTGGTGTGCGGGCCGGTCCTCGACGACCAGCATCATCTGCTGGGCGCGGTGACAGTCGACGACGTGCTTGACCACCTGCTGCCCCACGATTGGCGGGCGAGTCCCGAGGAGCCGGCGCTCGACACCGCGGGCGGTCCCTTATGACCAAGACCTCCGAGCGGCAGCGGCTCTACACCCCGCGTACCTCGCGGGTGGTCACACCGAGGTTGGACCCAGAAGCCGTCGGCCAAGTCACCGAGTCTGTCGCCCGCTTCTTCGGCACCGGCCGCTACCTGCTGCTGCAGACCGTCGTCGTGGTGGCATGGCTCGTGCTGAACGTGTTCGCTGTGGGCCTGCGTTGGGATCCGTACCCGTTCATCCTGCTCAACCTTGCGTTCTCGACTCAGGCCGCATACGCGGCTCCGTTGATTCTGCTAGCGCAGAACCGGCAGGAGAACCGGGACCGTGTTGCGCTCGAAGAGGATCGTCGTCGCGCCGAGCAAACCAAGGCCGACACCGAATACCTGGCCCGGGAACTGGCCGCATTGCGGCTGGCTATCGGTGAGGTGGCGAAGACCCGCGACTATATGCGACGCGAACTCGAAGATCTTCGCGACCTGCTGGAGAGTCGGCAGCCGGAGCAGGCGCCAGCGCCCACGGGGGACGGTGCGCACCGTCGGGCTAAAAAACACGGCTGAGAATGGACAGCACCATTGTTGCGATTGTTGAGACTGCAGTCACAACGGTTATGTATGGTGACCTAGTTCACTAGGCCTAAACCGGCCTTAACACATGTCGAATAAGAGGACGGTCGAGTGCGCATTGGGGGAATATCGGGTGCACGCCCGGCCATCGTGGGGGGTGTCAGCCGCTTCTGGAGCGCCGCGCCGCAGCGGGTAACCCACGTAACGCGAACGCCGGTGTTCGGGGTGGCTCTTATTGCTCCGCTGGTCTTCGCCGGAGCGGTCGGTGCGGCTGCTCCACGATTCCCCGGACAGGCGCCCTCGGTGCGAGGTACCGCCATCACTCGGGTGGCCGCAGTGGCTCCGTCGCACTCGACGGATCTGTCCGGCCCGACCGTGATTGCCGTGCAGCGTCTGCCAAAGGCCTTCCACATCGCGGTGGCGGCTCCCGTGTCGGCGCCTCCACCAGCGGTCGTGGTGAATTCACCTGGCATGCTCGGGATTCCAGCTAAGGCACTCTCCGCATACCGTAACGCCGAACGGATCATGGCGGCCGCCGATCCAGGCTGCGGAGTGAGCTGGAATCTGCTGGCGGGCATCGGGCGCATCGAGTCGATGCACGCCAACGGCGGCGCCACCGACGCACGAGGCACAGCGGTCCAGCCGATTTATGGTCCCGCACTGGACGGTACGTTGCCCGGTAACGAGGTCATCGTGCAAAACAGCGTCGGCGGCCGCGTCAGTTTCGCTCGCGCGATGGGTCCGATGCAGTTCCTGCCCGGCACCTGGTCGCGCTTCGCCTCCGACGGTGACGGCGACGGTGTGGCCGATCCGCAAAACCTGTACGACTCGACGCTGGCGGCCGCACGCTACTTGTGCAGCGGCGGGCTCAACTTGCGGGATCAGTCGCAGGTTCTGGCCGCCATTCTGCGCTACAACAACTCAATGCCCTACGCGCTGAACGTCCTAGGCTGGGCGGCCGCTTATGCCACCGGCGTCGTCCCCGTCAACCTACCGCCGATCACCGGATCGGTACCGCCGATCGCCGATTCGCACCTGGATCATTCGCAGGGCCTCGGCCCTAACCTGCCGTTCAACGCGGGGTTGCCGCCCACCGACCCGTTTGCACGGATGCCTTTGATCGATCTCGGCTCAGCGCAACTTGCCAACCAGTCAATGCTCTGGCCGGGACAGCCGCCCACGCAACGGGAACCCTCATGTGCGGTGTTTTGCATCGGGCAGCAGGACTCGGCGCCAACCGCGCAGCCGACGGCTGGACAGCCAGGATGGGTACCGCCGTGGCTGAGTCCGCCTTCGGCTGA
>JAFAQO010000608.1 GCA_019246375.1 Mycobacterium sp.
ACACCGCCGACATCTCCGATCGGGAAAACTTGCAGTGTCACTGGATCGAAATCGAAAACGTTCCCGAGATCTGGCAGCGGCTTGCCGCCGTCGGCCTGCAGACCACCGAGGCCTGCGGCGACTGCCCACGCGGCATGCTCGGATCGCCGGTGGCCGGCGAAGCGCTTGACGAGGTGCTGGACGCCTCGCCCGCGCTCGACGAGATCATTCGCCGCTACATCGGCAAGCCCGAGTACGCCAACCTGCCGCGCAAGTACAAGACGGCGGTCTCCGGTCTGCAGGACGTCGCGCATGAGGTCAACGACGTCTCGTTTATCGGCGTGATCCACCCCGACCATGGACCGGGGCTGGACCTGTGGGTGGGGGGCGGGCTGTCCACCAATCCGATGCTGGCGCAGCGGGTCGGCGTCTGGGTGCCGCTCGACGAGGTGCCCGACGTATGGGAGGCCGTCACCGCTATATTCCGCGACTACGGGTACCGGCGGCTGCGCTCCAAGGCCCGAATGAAGTTCCTGATCAAGGACTGGGGCGTCGCCAAGTTCCGCGAGGTTCTCGAAACCGAATATCTCAAGCGGCCGTTGATCGACGGGCCGGCCCCGGAGCCGGTCAAGCACCCAATCGACCATGTGGGGGTACAGCGGCTGAAGAATGGCCGCAACGCGGTCGGGGTGGCTCCGATCGCCGGGCGGGTATCGGGCACGATCCTGTCGGCGGTAGCCGACCTGATGGAACGCGTCGGGTCCGACCGTGCGCGGTTCACCGCCTACCAGAAGCTGATCATCCTCGACGTACCCGACGACAAGCTCGAAGAATTCCTCGCCGGCCTGGAGGCGCTGGGACTTCCGTCGCGGCCGTCGCACTGGCGCAAGAACCTGATGGCCTGCTCGGGCATCGAGTTCTGCAAGCTGTCGTTCGCCGAAACGCGCGGCAGGGCACAGCATCTGGTGCCCGAACTGGAACGTCGACTCGAGGACGTCAACTCTCAGCTGGACGTGCCGATCACGGTCAACATCAACGGCTGCCCGAACTCGTGCGCGCGGATCCAGGTCGCTGACATTGGGTTCAAGGGCCAGATGGTCGACGACGGTCATGGTGGATCGATCGAGGGCTTCCAGGTGCACCTGGGCGGCAGCCTGGGTGCCGACAGTGGGTTCGGCCGCAAGCTGCGTCAGCACAAGGTCACCAGCGAGGAGCTGGGCGACTACATCGACCGTGTGGTCCGCAACTTCATCAAACATCGAAACGAAGGTGAGCGATTCGCCCAGTGGGTCGTCCGGGCCGACGAGGCGGACCTGCGATGAGCGGCCGGTTCAGCGAGGCGCAGCTGCGAGAGCTGGCCGCAAGCGGCGCAGGGGAGCTGGGCGGCGCCAGCGCCACCGACCTGTTGCAGTGGACCGACGATAACTTCGGCGGTATCCACGGTCCCCGTGGCGGGGCCACCTGCAACTACGTGGTGGCCTCCAACATGCAGGACGCGGTGCTCGTGGATCTGGCGGCCAAAGTGCGCCCCGGGGTGCCCGTGCTGTTTCTGGACACCGGTTATCACTTCGTGGAGACAATCGGCACTCGTGACGCGGTCGAGGCGGTCTACGACATTCGGATACTTAACGTCACTCCCGAACACACGGTGGCAGAGCAAGACAAACTGCTGGGCAAGGACCTGTTCGCCCGGGAGCCCAACGAATGCTGCCGGTTGCGTAAAGTCGCTCCGCTGAGCAAGGCGTTGAGTGGCTATTCCGCGTGGGTGACGGGGCTGCGCCGGATCGAGGCACCGACTCGGGCCAACGCCCCGCTGATCAGCTTCGACGAGGCATTCAAGCTGGTGAAGATCAACCCGCTGGCGGCGTGGTCCGACCAGGATGTGCAGGACTACATCGACGAGAACGATGTGCTCGTCAATCCGCTTGTGCACGAAGGCTATCCGTCGATCGGCTGCGCTCCGTGCACCGCCAAGCCGGCCGAGGGTGCTGATCCGCGCAGCGGCCGCTGGCAGGGCCTGACCAAGACCGAATGCGGGTTGCACGCATCGTGACTGCGCCGGCGACGATGCAGAGCGAAGCGATGAGGAGGAGCGGCGCCTGATGACGACACTTGTGCTCACCGCGCATGGCAGCGCGGATCCGCGGTCGGCCGCCAACGCCCGGGCCGTCGCGGAGTTGGTCGAATGCATGCGGCCGGGCCTCGACGTGCGCGTCGCGTTCTGTGAGCTGAATCGGCCCGGCCTGACCGACGTGCTTAGGTCAGTCCGGGACACGGCCGTCGTCACTCCGCTGCTGCTTTCCGACGCCTATCACGCCCGCACGGACATCCCCCGCCAGATCGCCGAGTCGGCCGCGGGTCACCGGGTGCGCCAGGCCGGCGTGCTCGGTGAGGACGATCGCCTGGTGTCGGTGCTGCGCGAACGGCTGGCCGAACGCGGGGTGTCCGGGCTCGACCCAGAACTCGGTGTACTGGTGGTCGCTATCGGCTCATCGGCAGCCGCGTCGAATGCGCGCACTGCGGCGGTCGCGCCAAGGCTGGCCGCGGGAACGCGCTGGGCGGCTACGACGACCGTATTTGCCACCGGAGCCGGGCCGTCACTCGCCGATGCCGCCCGCCAGTTGCGGCAACGCGGCGCTCGCCGGCTCGTGGTTGCGCCGTGGTTCCTGGCGCCGGGACGACTGCCTGACCGGGTGCGACTGGTGGCCCGAGAGTTCGGCATTGTGGTGGCGGCGCCGTTGGGCGCCCACCGGCTGGTGGCAGCGACGGTGCTGGATCGCTTCGATCAGGCGCTGGCCGCCGACCAGTTGGCGGCTTAGTACGCCAAAACCGGCGTTAGCGCGGCAAAGTTCCACAAGTTGGCACCCCCACTTGGCTGCCGATAAGACTTCGGCCATGGACCGACCATGGTTGAGGCACCGACAGCTCACCGAGATTGACGTCAGCGCGAAAAGGGGTGAGTGAGCAGTACGCCAGCTCGAATTCGACGCAGCCATAACGCCTAGGTTGAGCTCAGCGCGCCCTGGTTTTCGCTCACCTGCGCCGGCATCTGGCGACCGATAGGCGGCACCCGGGTGGCGCGCACGTAGACGGTGTCACCCTCCCGCAGGCCGAGCGCCTCGGCATCCCCGCGGGTGATCTGGGCGGTGAACGGCCCGCCGGTGGCGGCGTTGGTCAACTCGACGCGCACCTCGAAGCCCAGCATCACCACCCGGTCGATGGTCGCGCGGACGACTCCGGTGGCCTGGGTGGTGCCGTCGCCGGCGATCTTCATATCGGGATTGCGACCGACCCGAATGTCGTGCGGACGAACCAGGATGCCGTTCAACGAGGACACCGCGCCCAGGAAGGACATCACGAAGGGGTTGGCCGGGGCGTCGTAGACGGTTGTCGGCGATCCGACCTGCTCGATGCGACCTTTATTGAGCACAGCGATCCGGTCCGCCACGTCGAGCGCCTCGGCCTGGTCGTGAGTGACCAGCACGGTCGTGACGTGCACCTCGTCGTGCAGGCGGCGCAGCCAGGATCGGAGATCCTCACGAACCTTGGCGTCCAGCGCGCCGAACGGCTCGTCGAGCAGCAACACCTGGGGGTCAACGGCCAGCGCACGCGCGAGCGCCATGCGCTGACGCTGGCCACCGGATAGCTGATTGGGGTAGCGGCCGTGAAATCCGCTCAAACCCACCACCTCGAGCAGGCCGTCGACCTTCTTTGTGATCTCGGCTTTGGGCCGCCTGCGGATCTTCAATCCAAAGGCCACGTTGTCCCGCACGGTCAGATGCTTGAAAGCGGCGTAGTGCTGGAAGACGAAGCCGATGCCCCGCCGCTGCGGCGGCACCTTGGTGACGTCGCGGCCGTTGATTGTGATCGTGCCGGTATCCGGCTGGTCGAGGCCCGCAATCGCGCGCAACAGCGTCGACTTGCCCGACCCGCTGGGGCCTAGCAATGCCGTCAGCGAACCGGCAGGCACGCCGAAGTCGACATCGTCCAGTGCGACGTAGTCGCCGTAGCGTTTGTTGGCGCCCCGCACGATGATCGCGTTGTTCGTCGTCATCACCCCTTCTCCTTGCCGAATCCTCGTCATGCTTGTTTTGTTGCTCGTGCACGCCGCACATCGAGAATCACCTGAACGATCAGCACGACCACCGCGACTGTCATCAGCAGCGTCGACAGCGCGTAGGCGCCGTATTCGGCGCCTCGGTTGTAGCGGTCGGACACCAGCAGTGTCAGCGTCTGAGATTTCCCCGGAAGATTCGACGACACCATGATGACCGCGCCGTACTCGCCGAGAGTACGAGCAACGGTCAGCACGATGCCGTAGGTCAGTCCCCACCGGATGGACGGCAGCGTGACCCGCCAAAACGTCTGCCACCAGTTCGATCCCAGTGTCGCCGCCGCCTCTTCCTGGTCGGTGCCGAGTTCGTGCAGCACGGGTTCGACTTCGCGGACCACAAACGGCAGGGTGACGAACACGCTGGCGAGCACGATGCCGGGCAGGCCGAAGATGATCTTTATGCCGAAGTCTCTTTCCACGAAACCGAGTGCACCGGCTGATCCCCACAGCACGATCAGCGCGACACCCACGATGACCGGTGAGACCGCGAACGGCAGGTCAATGATCGCTTGCAGTAGGCCCTTACCTCGAAACCGATTGCGTGCCAAAACCAGTGCTGTCGGGATGCCGAAGAGGACGTTGAGCGGCACCACGATCGCAACCACCAAAAGCGACAAATGCAGCGCCGACACCGCGGCGGGCGTGCTGATGTAGGCGTAGAACTGCCCGAGTCCCGGCGCGAAGGTTCGCCACAGGATCACCGCAACCGGGACGAGCAGCAGCACCGCGATATAGGCCAGTGCAATAAAGCGAATGAGGTAGCGAACGCCGGGCGACAGGCTCATGCAGCCAGCTCCTGGCGTTTGGCCGCGCGGGCGCCGAGGGCACGCAGAATCAGCAGCACGATGAAAGACATCGCCAGCAGGACAACGGAGATTGCGGCCGCACCGGTACGGTCGTCGTTCTCGATCAGAGTCCGAATCCACTGCGACGACACTTCGGTTTTGCCTGGCACCGCGCCGCCGATCAGCACAACAGAACCGAACTCACCGATAGCACGTGAAAACGCCAGGCCCGCACCGGACAACAACGCCGGTAGCAGCGACGGCAGCACAACGGAGATGAAAATCGTCGGGTTGTTCGCACCCAGCGACGCGGCGGCCTCCTCAGTCTCCCGGTCGAATTCGAGTAGCACTGGCTGCACGGCTCGCACAACGAACGGCAATGTGACGAACGCCAGCGCGGCCCCTACCCCCCACGAGGTGTGCTGAAGATGCAGGCCCACCGGGCTATTGGGCCCGTAGAGGGCCAGCATCACCAGACTCGCCACGATGGTGGGCAGTGCGAACGGCAGGTCGATGATCGCATCGACGAGCCGTTTGCCCCGGAAATCGTCGCGGACCAGCACCCACGCGATCAGTAGGCCGAACGGCACGTTGAGCAGGGTGACTGCGGCCGAAATAGTCAGTGTCACCCGAAACGAAGCCAGCGCGGCGTTGGACGAAATTGCCAACCAGAATGCCTGCCAGCCACCGTCGACAGCTTGCCACGCGATCGCGGCCAACGGCAGCAAGACGATCACCGAGAGCCACACCATCGCCGCACCGACCCGAAGTGACGTGCTGCCGCGGTACCGATTTACCAAGCCCTCCGGCCGGCCACCCGCCCGCGGGTCGATTTCGGGCCGGATCGCCTCCGGGTCGGGCGTTACCGTCGCCGTCATCCGGTGACTTTCATGTAGATACTGGTGATGCTCCCCGTGTTCTTGTCGAACAGTTGCGGATCCACCGTGTCCCAGCCACCCAGATCGGTGATCGTCCACAGTTTCACCGGCATTGGGAACATGTTTCGAACATCCGCGGCGACGGCCGGATCGACCGGTCGAAAACCGGCTTCCGCCCACAACTTCTGCGCCTGGCCGGTGTATTGAAAGTTCTTGAACGCAATCGCGCTATCAAGGTGCCCGCTGCCGGTCACCACTGCCAGCGGGTTGTCGATCTTGAAGGTCTGCGGTGGCGTGATGTGCTCGACCGGCTTGCCTTGCCGCTCGGTGGTGATCGCTTCGTTCTCGTAGCTGATCAGCACATCACCGCTGCCCTCAACAAACACATCGGTGGCTTCTCGACCTGAGCCGGGTCGCAATTTGACGTGTTCCCGCACCAGCTTGTTGACAAAGTCAAGGCCTGCCTGGATATTTCTGCCGCCCTCGCTTTTGACGGCGTACGGGGCGAGCAGGTTCCATTTCGCCGAACCAGAACTGAGCGGACTGGGTGTGATTACCTCCACGCCGGGCCGCAGCAGGTCATCCCAATCCTTGATGTTTTTCGGGTTACCCCTTCGCACCACCAGACTCACCACCGACCCGAACGGAATGCCCTTGGTGGCGTCTTTGTCCCAATCTGCGGAAACCTTGCCCGCCTTGACCAGCCGGGTGATATCGGGTTCGACCGAAAAGTTCACCAGATCGGCGGGCTTACCGTCGACAACGCCGCGTGACTGGTCGCCAGAGGCCCCGTATGACGTCACCACCTCGACACCTTTGCCTTCTTCGGAGGCGTTGAACGCGGGAATCACCTTGCTCCAACCCGGTTCTGGAGCCGAATACGCGACCAGCGTGATACTCGTGTGAGCGTTGGACGCTACACCGCCAACGACGTCGCTGGCGCCCTCGGTACAGCCTGCGACGACACCGGCGGTGACGGCGATCGCGACGACGCGGCGCCAGCGCGCAGCGAAGCAGCGAATATCCCCGGCGTCGTTGGGCATTGGCAACCTTTCGCTGCGGGGCTTATCCGGTAAGAAATCCCGTCGCGACGGAAAGGCGATCGGTCAACGCTCAGCAGAGTCCCCGGACTCACATACCAGACCGCGCACGGGCATGAAGTCAGTGGCAACAGTGCACATCGGCAACAGCGCAATCCCCCACGGCAATGAGTGCCAAGACATAGCACTCTCTGTACCTGGACGCTGTATGCATGGCGCGAAGCTTAACAGAAAACAGAATTGGCTCGATCGCCGCCGCGGATAAAGCGCCTCAATGGGTCAAGAGCCAGGTGACGATTACCAAAACGACCAGAGCGACCAGCACCAAGGTCACCCGTGACCGCGGCATTCCGGTCACCTGGGGACTTCCTCACC
>JAFAQO010000655.1 GCA_019246375.1 Mycobacterium sp.
CCGATGATCTGAACGACAAGAGAGCCGAGGTCTTCCGCGCCATGCCGGCGCTGGATCCCGAACACTGTGTGCGCGGTCAGTATCGGGGCTATACCGAGATACCCGGAGTGGCCAAGAACTCGCAGACCGAGACTTTCGTCGCACTGCTGATGGAGATCGACAACTGGCGCTGGGCGGGGGTCCCGATCTTTCTGCGCGCCGGAAAGGCGCTGCCTGAGAAGGTGACCGAGGTGCGGTTGTTTATGCGCCGCGTCCCCGCACTGGCCTTCTTGCCCAACCGCAGACGAGCCGAACCGAACCAGATCGTGCTTCGCGTCGACCCCGATCCGGGGCTGCGCCTCCAGTTGGTCGCCCAAGGCGGTGGCTCGTGGCAAGACGTCCATCTGGATTCTTCGTTCGCCGAGGATCTTGGCGAACCGCTGGCTCCGTATGAGCGCCTGCTGCACGCCGGCTTGACCGGGGATCATCAGCTGTTCACCCGAGAGGACAGCATCGAAGAGACCTGGCGGATTGTGCAGCCGCTGCTCGACAACCCCGGTGAAGTCCATCAGTACGAGCCCGGCTCGTGGGGGCCCGAGGCGGCACAGTCGCTGTTGCGTGGTCACCGGGGGTGGCAGCAGCCATGGATGCCCGGGAGCAAACAGGCCCGACGCGAGTAAGGAGAGCGAAAGTCATGCAGCTAGGGATGATCGGCCTGGGCCGGATGGGCGCGAACATCGTCCGCCGCCTGGTCAAAGACGGCCACGAGTGTGTCGTGTATGACCGCAATCCCGACGCGGTCAAGGCGATGGCCGGTGAAGACAGGATCACCGGGGTGTCCTCGCTGTCCGAACTGGCCGACAAGCTCGATAAGCCTCGCATCGTTTGGGTGATGGTGCCCGCCGGGGACATCACCACCTCGGCCATTCGGGAGTTGGTCAACACACTCCAGCCGGGCGACATTGTGATCGACGGTGGTAACACCTACTACCGCGACGACATCCGGCACGCCGAAATGCTTTCCGAGCGCGGGATTCGGTTCCTTGACTGCGGAACCAGCGGCGGTGTGTGGGGCCGCGAACGGGGCTACTGCTTGATGATCGGCGGGGACTCGGACGCGGTTGCCCATGCCGAGCCGATCTTCGCCAGCATCGCACCGGGCGTGGATGCGGCAGAGCGTACTCCCGGCCGAGACGGCGAGATCGCCCAATGCGAGCAGGGCTACCTGCACTGTGGGCCCGCCGGCGCGGGTCACTTCGTCAAGATGGTGCACAACGGCATCGAGTACGGGATGATGGCCGCGCTCGCGGAGGGGCTCAACATCCTTCGCAATGCCGACATCGGCGCCCGTATACAAGAAGGGGAGGGCGACGCCGAGACCGCGCCGCTGGCCAGCCCCGACTTCTACAAGTACGACTTCAACATTCCCGATGTGGCCGAAGTATGGCGGCGGGGCAGCGTAATCGGTTCGTGGCTGCTTGATCTGACCGCGATCGCGCTGCAGCAATCACCTGACCTGGGGGATTTCACCGGTCACGTCTCTGACTCCGGGGAAGGGCGATGGACCTCGATCGCAGCGATCGATGAGGGCGTTCCAGCGCCGGTGCTGACGAGCGCGCTCTACTCGCGCTTCGCTTCCCGGCGCCTCGACGAGTTCGCCGACAAGGCGCTGTCGGCGATGCGGAAGCAATTCGGCGGGCACGAGGAGAAATCGAACTAGAAGCCGCGTCGAACGGCCCACTTAGTCACGTTTCGGTCAATGCGTGCCATAACTGGTCACTCGGCAACGTGAGAATTCCTAGCGGTTGACGAATGCCACGACGGCTGCGCTAAACGCATCGTTGTCGTCGCCGGCCGCGGTATGTCCGGCGTCGGAGAGTTCGACGAACTCTGCGTTGGGCACTTTCGCCAGGAAATCGCGGACGCCCTCGCGGGTAACAACGTCGGAGAGCTTGCCGCGAATCAACAGGATCGGAATCCTCAGGTTGATGGCGGCCTGCTCGAATTTCTCCGTGCGCAGTTGCGGGTCATCCCCGGGTTTGGTCATGAACGCCGGATCCCAATGCCAGTGCCAGCGTCCATCACGGAGCCGCAGATTCTTTTTCAGCCCTTCAGGGCTGCGCGGCCTTTTCCGGTGTGGCAGATAAGCGGCGACAGCCTCGGCCGCCTGCTCAAGCGAGTCGAAGCCGTGGATCTGGTTGAACATGAAGTCGCGAATGCGAGCGCTGCCGCTCTTCTCGAATCGCGGTACCACGTCGACCAGGATCAGCTGGGTCACTTTCTCCGGACCGGCCCGGTCGGCAACGAGAATTCCGGTCAACCCACCCATGCTGGCGCCGATCAACACGACCGGCCGGCCGATCTCGTCCAATACGTGCATGACGTCGGTTGTCAACGTCTCGATGGCGTAGTCGGCTTGGGGCGCCCGATCGCTGTCACCGTGCCCGCGGGCGTCGAGCGCCACCACGTGGAAACCCTGGCCAGCAAGGATCTCGCCGGTGTTCTTCCAGGAGAACCGATTCTGGCCGCCGCCATGCAACATCAGGATCGTTGGCCGGTCTGCCGCCCCGTCCGCGCCGCGATTCCATTCGTCGGCAACCAGAGTGATTCCGTCGACGCCGGAAAACTCCACAGTCTGCGGTGTGCTGCTCACGGCGTCCTCTCGGGTAGTTACCAGGCTGACGTTACCTATGCGATGAGTTCAGCACTTGGGTGGAGTCTGAACTTGTAGAGCATCGGCGAAGACGAAAACCCGATAAGGAGGCGCCCATGCCATCGATCACGCCGTCGCTGTGGTTCGACAACAACCTCGAGGAGGCGGCCGAGTTCTATATCTCGGTCTTCCCGAACTCGCGGATCGAGGCGCTCAATCGGTACACCGACGCGGGTCCCGGTCAGCCCGGTGCAGTGATGTCAGGCACCTTCGTGCTGGACGGTGCCCGGTTCTTCGCCATCAACGGCGGACCGCAGTTCCGCTTCAGCGAAGCGGTGTCGTTCAGCGTCAACTGCGAGGACCAAGACGAGGTTGATTACTACTGGGA
The DNA here is from genome assembly GCA_019246375.1 of Mycobacterium sp. Classification (GTDB taxonomy): domain Bacteria; phylum Actinomycetota; class Actinomycetes; order Mycobacteriales; family Mycobacteriaceae; genus Mycobacterium. The sequence goes on from JAFAQO010000655.1 coordinate 3,021, forward strand.
CCGGCTGACCGACGGCGGCCAGGAATCGCAGTGCGGCTGGTGCAAGGACCGTTACGGGCTGAGTTGGCAGATCGTGCCCCACCGACTCTTCGAGTTGCTCAGCGATGCCGATCCCGCGCGTGCCCAGGCGGCCACCAAGGCGATGCTCGGGATGCGCAAAATCGTCATAGCCGACCTCGAGCAGGCCGCCGCCCAAGCCTGAACCGCCTGGCGGAGCTCACTCACACCGGCTTGTGGGCCGCCACGAGCACACGTCGGCCACGCGCACGTACGTTGGACCGTACGGGCAGGTGCGCACGCTGCCTATGCGGCTGCAGGCGTGCCGAACAGGAGCGAACATGGCAGACGATGCTGCGACAGCTGATGAGCAGTCGATCGAGTCGACGGATGCGACGGCCGCCGATCGCGATGAAGCGGCCGAGGGCACCGCGCAAGTCGCGCCCGCCAGGTCGCCG
>JAFAQO010000658.1 GCA_019246375.1 Mycobacterium sp.
GTAGGGGGCTGAGCCTGGCCAGCGGATCGTCGGTGCGCGCGCTGTCGAGGGTGAGGTCCCGCACTGAGGTCGGGCGCTACGGCGTCGCAAGCAGAAACCGAAACCAGCTCGATACCACAGCGGTCCGCTCACACACCGCAACAGCACCAAAACCGCCAACCGAAACAGCCGCCACCGAATGGCACTTGAAGTCACCTACGAGTGCGAGTCATGAGGTTGATCGGCCTGTTTACGACGGATAACCTGCGCTGGAATGGGTGCGGCGGCGATGGCGGTGAGTGGTGTGGTGATAGGGAAGTCGGTGCCAAGTGAACGGATTTCGACTCGCCGGATGACGCTTGCCAGGGCGAGGGTGGCCTCCAGCATCGCGAAGTGACCACCGATACACGACCGGGGTCCGCCCCCGAACGGCAGATACTGCCAGCGATCGCGCCCTTTCGATCGTTGCGGGCTGAACCGGTCCGGGTCGAACACCAGCGGGGCGTCCCATAGCTTGGGGTCGCGGTGCAGGGCATAGACGGCGACCACGGCGAACGTCCCGGCTTGCAACCGGTAACCGTCGACCTCGATGTCTTGCATCACCATCCGGCCCAACGCCGTTGCGGGCGGGCATAAGCGCAGCGCTTCGTGCAGCACCTGCACGGTGTAGCCGAGCCGGGGCACGTCGTCAGGTGTGAGCCGCCGGTCACCGAGTTGGGCGACCTCGTCGGCGACCCGCTCCTGCAGGTCTGGCCGGTGACCTAATGACCACAGCGCGTAAGTCAATGTGGTGGAGGTGGTTTCATGTCCGGCGACGAGAAACAGCACCAACTCGTTGCAGATCGCGCGATCCGGTAGCGGCCCGCCGGTCTGCGGGTCGGTGGTTTCCATCAGGGCGCGCACCAGCGGTGCATCACGCTGCGGGTCGGCTCGACACGCCTGCAGGATCTCGCCGGCCAGTTCATAGAGGGCCGCGACGGTGGCGCGGGCTCGCCGCTGTCCACGGGTCGGCAGCCAGCCTGGTGGATTCAGCGGGCGGAAGCCTCGATCGGCCGCCCACTTGACTGCCGTGCGAAGCGCGGGCCCGATCACAGCGGCCTGGCTATCCAAATCAATTCCAAGCACTGAGCGGCCCAGTGCCCGCAGAGTCAGTGTGCGGCATTCGGTGTCGAGGTCGACTGTAGCGCCGTCATCCCAGTGGCGCGGTAGTTGTTCGGCGACCTCAGCGAAGTGCCCGGCAAAACGAGGGACGTAATGTTTGGTGAAAATCGGCTGCAGCGCGCGCCTACGCGGCAGCCACTCGCGGTGCGGCACCACCAGCAGGTTGTCACCTGCCAGTGCGCGCAGCTCCCGTGACACCGGCTCTTCGCCGCGTTCGGCGAATGCGTCGGTGCGACTGAGGATGTCGCGGGCGCCCTGGGGCGAGGATATGAATACCAGCGGCGCCATGATCCACTTGGGTGCCAAGACGTTTCGGGTCACCGGGCCGCCGGCGTCTCGCAACTTTTCCGGGCCGGTGTCCAGCATCCGTGCTGCCGTTAGCCGTTGCCAATACGGCAGCGGATTCTTCGGCGCCAGCGGCAACGTCGTCGGATCTACGCCCGTCATTGTCACAGTCACATCTACTTCTCCCTGAACACCGGCACAGCGAGACCCGCCCTGATAGCTGGGCATGCAAGGCCGAAATTTAAAGGCTTTCGGGAATATCGCCCCGATTTGGTTGCGCACCGCGCAGAAGTGGTCACCGACGTTTTCGTGGTTGTCGGCGCCATAGTTTTTCCGGACAGCTTCATCACTGTTTTCTCGCTTTTTGTTGTGAGCGAGCCACTGACGCTGAGGCCCTGCCCATTCGGCTTACTGCAGGCCGGGCGCCGATGCGGCGCGCGGTGTGCGACACCAGATCGGGCAGGCTCGGTGGCTGTTTGGCCGATGCCACCAGCACGGCGAACGCTCCGTCGAGCACACCCCGGCTGGCGCAAGCGCCTGCCGGCGGCCGCCCAAATCGATTGTGTCGTGCGGCGGTTTGCTGCGATGCTGCGCCCGCCGACGCAGCCGGCAGTTCCTCAACATATTTCGCAGCCATCGAGGGCCATACCATGCTCACCACTTCCCTGATGATGAAGAGTGTTGCTAGTCGGGA
>JAFAQO010000661.1 GCA_019246375.1 Mycobacterium sp.
ACGCGATACCGATGCCGAGACCGCCCACGATGTGAAAGATGACGACGCCCCAGATGTTGGCCGCCAGACCAACGCCGAATGCGCCGACGAAGAACAGCGCCGCGGCAAGCTTCATCATCGAGAGGCGACCGAGTCGGTCCGCGATCCGTCCGGCGATGATCGCTCCCGCTGCGCCGCCCAACAGCGCGCCGGCCGCCGAGAATCCCAGTAATGCGCTGCCGACCTTGAATTCGCTTTCCAGCGCACCAATGGCGCCATTGGTTACCGACGTGTCATAGCCGAAGAGCAGCCCGCCCAGGGCGGCCACCGAAGCAATCCGAACGGCACGGCGGGTAGACGCCTTTTCTCCGGCGAGATCACGCGCAGTCATAGATCGGGCCGCCAGTAAACCGCCAGTGCATCCGCCTCAGACGTTGAAGTACTTGGCTTCCGGGTGGTGCAGGACGAAGGCATCGGTCGACTGCTCGGGATGCAACTGCATCTCCTCGGACAGCGTCACCCCGATGCGTTCTGGCTGCAGCAGCGCCATGGTTTTGACCCGGTCCTCCAGATCGGGGCAGGCGCCGTAGCCGAAGGAGAACCGGGCGCCCCGGTAGCCCAGCTTGAAGTAGTCCTCCACCGAGTCGGGATCCTCCGCGGACATCGCCCGGCCGCCGGAGAACCGCAGCTCCTCACGAATGCGCCGGTGCCAGTACTCGGCCAGCGCCTCCGTTAGTTGTACGCCGATTCCGTGCACCTCGAGGTAGTCGCGGTAGGAGTCGTTCGCGAACAGTTCGTTGGCGAAGTCAGCGATCGGACTGCCCATCGTCACCAACTGGAACGGCAGCACGTCCACTTGGCCACGCTCGGCGGCCAGCGATCGCGACCGGATGAAATCGGCGATGCACAAAAACCGACCGCGCTGCTGGCGCGGGAACGTGAAGCGGAACCGCTCCTCTGCGTCGGGCCTGGGCTCAACGAGGACGACGACGTCGTCGTGGTCAGACACCGCCGGAAAGTAGCCGTATACCACCGCGGCGTGCGCCAGAACACCGTCGGTGAACAACCGGTCCAGCCAGTACCGCAGCCGCGGCCGGCCTTCGGTTTCCACCAGTTCGTCGTAGGACGGACCCTCGCCGCCACGGACACCGCGCAGACCCCACTGGCCCAAAAACAGCGCACGCTCGTCGAGCAGTTCGCTGTAGTCGGCCACCGCCAGACCCTTGACGATTCGTGACCCCCAGAACGGCGGCACCGGCACCTCGACATCGGCGACCACATCCGAGCGTTCCGGGACGACGACGGGTTCCTCAGTCGCCTTGCGCTGCGCTGCGATCCGCTTGGATCGCTCGTGGCGCGCCTTGCGCTCGGCTTCCTTTTCGCGCGCGGCGACGGCCGCGGGGCTGTCGGTGTCGGGTGCTTCTCCCCGCTTGACGCTCATGATGGTGTCCATCAACTTCAGGCCCTCGAAAGCGTCGCGCGCGTAGTGCACTTCTCCCTCGTACAATTCGGCGAGATCGTTTTCCACGTAGCTGCGGGTCAACGCCGCGCCGCCGAGCAGCACCGGGAACTTGCCGGCGACTCCCCGGGTGTTCATCTCTTCGAGGTTTTCCTTCATGACCACGGTCGATTTCACCAGCAGCCCCGACATCCCGACCACGTCCGCGCTCTTGCCCTCGGCGACTTCGAGGATGTTGGCGATCGGCTGCTTGATACCGAGGTTGACCACCTCGTAGCCATTGTTGCTCAAGATGATGTCGACGAGGTTCTTGCCGATGTCGTGCACGTCGCCCTTGACCGTGGCGAGGACAATACGCCCTTTCCCACTCGATCCTCCTGGGTCGTCGGATTTCTCCATGTGCGGTTCCAAGTAGGCGACAGCGGCTTTCATGACCTCAGCGGACTGCAGTACGAACGGCAGCTGCATCTGACCCGAACCGAACAACTCGCCGACCGTCTTCATCCCGGCGAGCAGGTTCTCGTTGATGATTTCCAGCGGCGGCTTCTGGGTCATCGCCTCGTCGAGATCGGCCTCCAGGCCGTTGCGCTCACCGTCGACGATGCGCTGCGCCAACCGCTCCAGCAGCGGCAGCTTGGCCAGTTCGGCCGCGCGGGTTTCCTTCGACGACGCCGCCGACACGCCCTCGAACAGGCGCATCAGCTCTTGCAGTGGGTCATATCCGTCGCGCCGGCGGTCGTACACCAGATCCAGCGCGACGTCGCGCTGCTCTTCGGGAATCCGGTTGATCGGCAGGATCTTCGACGCGTGCACGATGGCCGAGTCCAGCCCGGCTTCCTGGCATTCGTGCAGGAACACCGAGTTGAGCACTTGGCGCGCAGCGGGATTGAGGCCGAACGAGATGTTGGACAGGCCGAGCGTGGTCTGCACATCGGGGTGGCGCTTCTTCAGCTGGCGGATCGCCTCGATGGTCTCGATGCCGTCTTTGCGTGACTCTTCCTGCCCGGTGGCGATGGTGAAGGTCAAGCAGTCGATCAGGATTGACGATTCTTCCACACCCCAGTTGGTGGTGATGTCATCGATCAGCCGCTCGGCGATCTCCACCTTCTTCTCGGCGGTGCGGGCCTGACCTTCCTCGTCGATGGTCAGCGCGACCACCGCCGCACCATGCTCGGCGACCAGCTCCATGGTCTTGGTGAACCGCGACTCCGGGCCGTCGCCGTCCTCGTAGTTGACCGAGTTGATCGCGCAGCGCCCGCCCAGATGCTCCAAACCGGCCCGTAGCACAGCGGTTTCGGTGGAGTCCAGCATGATCGGCAATGTCGAGGCGGTGGCCAGGCGGCTGGCCAGCGCGGCCATGTCGGCGACGCCGTCACGGCCCACATAGTCGACGCAAAGGTCGAGCAGATGTGCGCCGTCGCGGGTCTGGTCCTTGGCAATGTCCAGGCACTTCTGGTAGTCCTCAGCGATCATCGCCTCACGGAAAGCCTTGGAGCCATTGGCATTTGTTCGCTCGCCGATGACCAACACCGACGCCTCCTGCGCAAACGGGGTGGCGGTGTACAGCGAGGAAACCGACGGCTCGTAGGTGAGGTGCCGTTGGCCGCGCTGCGACGTCCCGTTGTTGAAGGGCGCCACCGCGGCCGCGACCTGCCGGATGTGTTCGGGGGTGGTGCCGCAGCAGCCGCCGACCAGCGACAGTCCGAACTCGGCGATGAAACCGGCCAGCGCCTCGGCCAATTCGGCAGGCTGCAGCGGGTATTCGGCCCCGTTGGCACCCAGCACCGGCAACCCCGCGTTGGGC
>JAFAQO010000462.1 GCA_019246375.1 Mycobacterium sp.
GAACACGATTCAGATTGCTGAGCTACTGGCCGCCGAGCTGTGACCCACGGGTGAGCTCGGCCCACGGCCGCCGGGTCACTCGGTATTCAATCGCGACTGCAGCTGTTGTGTGGTTGATTGTGTCGCAAGGGGTTTGGCGCGCAAACGCCGACCCATCCGCACCGATGCCGGAACCCGTGCTGCAGCCGCTGGCGCCTGGTGAGGTAATGCGGATCGGTCCAACGGCCGGCACCGGCACGCCCACCCGGGACTACGGCATTGGGGCCACCGACCTCTGTGCGTTCATGGAGTTTCCCAGTGAACTGCTACAGATTTGCGGCGATAGTTTCCCGGGGCAGGGTGTCGGGTTCGGCCGCGGGTATTCCCCGATCGCGCTTCGAGTTGACACCGGTTCGGTCGACGACAGTGCGGGCGTCCGCTACATGGGAGTCACCGGCCTCTGGGAGCCGCTGCTGGCCGACCCCACGCCGCCGAGCGCGTCGCAGTTGCCGGCCGGCGTGGTGCAACTCAACCAGCAGAACTATCTACTGGTGACCACCGCACAGAACCTCGTTCCGCAGACCTCGCGGCTGGTGAGAGCCAAAGTAGCGCAAGGGAATTGGCAGACGGTGCCGGGTTCATGGCGCGGAGCGTCCTATCAGGGCGGGCAGCAGTCACAGATCAGCGGCTACTACGACCCGATCCCGACGGCCGACTCGCCGACTGGATGGGTTTACATCGTCGCCGACGGCTTCGACCGCAGCCAACCGGTGGTGTTGTACCGGGCGACACCGGAAACCTTCACCGACCGGTCCCGGTGGCAGGGCTGGGCATCGGGTTCCGACGGCGGCTGGAACAAGCCGCCAACGCCGTTGTGGGGCGACACGATTGGCGAGATGAGCATGAAGCAGGTCGAGGGCAAGTCAGTGTTGTCGTATTTCAATGCAAGCACGGGAAACATGGAAGTCAGGGTGGCCAACGATCCGACGTCGCTGGGAACCGCGCCGATGACCACGGTGGTGCAGCACGATGAGTGGCCCGAGCCCGCGGAAAGCCTGCCGCCGCCGTATGACAACCGGCTCGCCCAGCCCTACGGCGGATACATTTCGCCCGGCTCCACGCTGGACGAACTGAGGGTGTTCGTCAGCCAGTGGCATAACAGCGATCCTCGGGCCCGCTCCCCGTACCGGGTTATTCAGTTCGCGGTCAACCCCTTAAAGCCGGAGTCAGAGGCTCGGGACAGGTGAGTGGTCTACGGACACGCGGCGCTGACGGTGATGAAGGCGATCAGCCGCTGAGTTGACGAATGCCCACAGGACTTCAGTCCCTACCGCGGTGCTTCCTTCAGATGGTCCGATAAAGGGGTCTGGAACGACAGGCAGCAGGAGGTATGGCCATGAACGTTTCACAACAGTTGCAGCCCCGGACGCGCATGTTCTCGCGCGTGCTCGGTCCTTTCCTGGTCATTGCGGACGTCACGGCTATAGCGCGCCTCCGACATGCAAAAACTGCTGTCGCAGTTTGAGGCAAATTCGCTGTGGACCTCGGTGACCGGCGCTTTCATTCTGATACTCGGCCTTGTCGTCGTCGCCGGCCACCAATACTGGCGAGGCGCCGCGGCGATCATTGTGTCCGTGCTGGGTTGGCTTGTCACGCTGCGCGGACTGCTCCTACTGGCTTTTCCCGAGGCTTTCGTGTCGGTAGCCAACAGCATGATCGGCTCCGCAAGCGTGGTGGGTAGCGGTCTGCATCGCTTTCGCACTGGTCGGGCTGTTTTTGACCTATGTTGGCTGGGCCCCGGCACCTAGCCGGCCGACACCACAAGCCGCAAGCCCAACAAAGGATCTTCCGCGTGCTGCGTGATCGAGTGAAATCATTGGGACGGGACTTCGGCCGAGCGACGAAGGAGAATCCGATGATCGAAGTGCTGCCGGGCATGCCGGAGGGAGTGACCGGCGTCCGCGTGTCGGGCCGATTGCGAGGTGACGACCTGCGGGAGTTCAAGCCGGCCATCGAGGCGCTGCTGAAAACCGGCGATATCAGGATCGTGGAGGTCATCGCGTCCGATTACGAGGGCTTCGGGCCCGGCGGGTTGGTCGAGGATCTAAAGCTCGCCTTCGGCAGTGTCTTGCCGCATCATTCGGCCTTCAAGCGAATCGCGATAGTGTCAGATAAGGAATGGGTTGCCCATGCCCTGCATGCGCTGGCCTGGATGATCCCCGGCGACCTCGCCGTCTTCCGCCTCGACGAGTTCGAGCGGGCCAAGGAGTGGGCCGCCAGCTGAGAGGCGGCTTGTTGGTTCAGTCGAGAACCATCCGTCCGCAGTCGTTTCCGATGAGGTCCTTTTGTCGCAAGAAGCGCCAATCCCAACGCGCTGAAACCGGTTTGCGATCAACCCCTTCAAGCGGGAGCAGCGAACCACGATCACTGCGATCAGGTCGGCCAGCATTCATAGCTGTTACATAACCAGCACATAGCGGTCGCTAGTGGTTGCCCGCGCATGATCCGAAGCATGAGTGAAACACCAGAAACCCCCACTGCGCGGACCTCCGCCGTCAGAACACCATCAACTCCGGTCGAAGCGCCTCCGGCGAGGCGCAGCCGCCTCTACCAGGCTGCGGCCTGGGTCGTGATCGTCGCCGGCATCCTGTACATCGTCACGACGATCTTCTTTGCCGGCTTCCGAATCGCCGGCCACCACGGCCACCACCGTCACGGGCATCACCACCACGCCATGGTCCACCCCGGTGGGCAGCGTCGGGGTCCGCAAGGCGGACCCGGTGGACCCGGTGGACCGGTTGGACCCGGCGGGCCGAGCAGTGCCGTCCCCGGGCCCGGCCAACCGCCGGCTTCCATCGCTCCCTCCACTGCTCCGTCGGGCCGGTGATACGTCAGGCTGGAACCGGTGCGACCCAGCTCGTAATCCGCTCGGGCCGAAGGCCAACGAGGTGAACGACCTCATCGGGAAATAACCACATCCACGAGCCCGGCGCCCGAGAGGCGCCGGGCTCCCTAGTGTGATCGGCACCAGTTCATTGCGGCTTGCGGCCGTGCAACCGTTGTCTGGCTCAGGCATTATGCGATGCATGACCGAAACACCTGGACCGTCGATTGGGTCGACCTCCGCCGAGCCGCGTGCAGTCGGGCCGCCGCGCCCGAGGCCGGATAGGCTCTATCAGGTCGCGGCGTGGGTTGCGATCGTCGCGGGGGTCGTCTTCATCGTCACGACGATTCTTTTCCTCGTCTGCGCGATCTGGTGTTGTGGCTAGGAGGTTAAAGGGCATCATCAGGACATGAGCGAAATACCCGAACCGCCGGCTGAGCCGAGTGCTGTCGCACCTGCTCCGCCGCCGCAACCGTACACAGCAGCGCCGAGCCGGCTTTATCAGGTCGCCGCGTGGGTCGTGATTATCGCGGGGATTGTTTTCATCGTGTCGGTGATTTTCTTTTCCGGTGCCATGCTCGGCGGGCATCACCACCATCGCCACCATCCGCATGGGATGTTCGGGCCCGGTGGCCCTCCCGGCCCACCGCCCGGTCCCGGGCAGTGGGTTCTGATCGTTCCGGGTCCGGGCGGCTCAGGGGCACCCGGTCCCGGCGGTCCGGGCGGCCCGCGCATGGGTCCAGGCGCACCCGGCGGCCCGGGCACACCCGGCCCGCCCCCGCCACCCAGCCCTCTGCCCCCTCCTCCTGCGCTGCCCTAGCGTCAGAGATGCAGCGCGTGCCGGCGCCGAAATTCCTTGGGTTCAAGCCACATTCGAATGCTCGATGACAACACGTGAGAATTCTTGGCGCACAACGTAAGCCGCGTTGCGTTAAGACCACGGTCGCGCCCAAACAGCGGCCATGGTTCTGCACCGGAGAAGAACGCGACGCTGTCTTCTGTTTTACGAGTGGTATTGGCATGATCGAGTCTATGAGCATCGAAGTCGTTTACACCGCAGAGTCCACCGCCACCGGAGGCGGCCGCGACGGCCATGTGAAGTCGTCGGACGGTCGCCTGGACCTCGAAACCCGCCCACCGCAGCCGATGGGTGGCAGCGGCGATGGTACCAACCCGGAGCAGCTCTTCTCCGCGGGCTACGCCGCTTGCTTTCTTGGTGCGCTGCGTCTGGTCGCAGGCAAGGCCAAGGTGAAACTTGATGATGCCACCGGCGTCACTGTCCAGGTTGGATTCGGCAAGGACTCTCAGGGTGGCTTCGGGCTCACCGGCAACATCATCGGCTACCTGCCCGGTCTGGAGCAAAGTGCCGCCGACGACCTGATGAACCAGGCGCATGAGGTGTGCCCGTATTCAAAGGCCACCCGTGGGAACATCGAAGTCGACGTTTCGGCCAAGGTCTAGCGATGCGCATCGCCTTTGCGGCGGTGAGCATCGGAGCCGTCGTCGGTGCGACCGGGGGAGCGATCGCCGTGCCGGTGGCGGCGGCGCGGCCGTCTGATCCGGGCGTGGTGAACTACG
>JAFAQO010000427.1 GCA_019246375.1 Mycobacterium sp.
ACCGGGGTGCAGGCCACCAACGACATTGACGCGCTGCTGGCGCTCAGCGCCGACGCCTGTTGCTATAACCCGTTGTGGCCCAATGTCGATGAGCTGGTGCGGTTACTCGAGTCGGGAGTCAACGTATGCTCCAGCGCGGCATGGATCACCGGCGGCAAGCAGACACCGCAGGACCGGCAACGCATTGTGGACGCCTGCGAGCGGGGCAGATCGACGATGTTCGGCAGTGGCGCGCACCCGGGAATGACGAATCTGGTGGGCATGGTGCTCAGCGGATCTTGCGAGCGCGTCGACGAAATCCGCATCACCGAATCCGTCGACTGCTCAACCTACGAATCGGCGGCTACCCAGACCGCGATGGGCTTTTCGCAGGACCCTGAGACGCCGGGACTTGCGGAAAGTGTCCGACGAGAAAGTGAGGTCTTCGCGGAGTCGGCGGCGATGATGGCCGACGCGATCGGTGCGACGCTGGACAAGACGACCTTCGACGTCAGATTCACCGCGGCCACTGCCGACACCGACTTGGGCTTCATGCAGATTCCGGCCGGAACCGTCGGCAGCGTCTACGGCTATCACCGCGGCTGGGTGGGCGATCGCAACGTCGTCAGCGTCGGGTTCAACTGGGTCATGGGCGATCACGTCACACCACCGAAGCCGCTCGAGCACGGTCACGTCATCCAGGTGTTCGGCATGCCCAATATGCGCACGGTGATTCATTGCCTGCCGCCTAAAGGTTGGACCGAGCCGGGGTTCATGGGTTTGGGCATGATCTATACCGCGATGCCGGTCACCAACGCGGTCCCCGCAGTGGTGGCGGCCAAGCCCGGGATCGTGACATTGGCCGATCTGCCGCCGATCACCGGTCGCGCGGCGGTCTGAGCCGCTTTCGCATATCGAGGATCGATGGAACGCTGCCGTGCCGTAGTTTAGGATCCTTAGCTGTGCAAAGGTTCTGTTGACATCGGCTGTGCTCGACAACTTGTCGGCCCCACGGATCATCTCGGCCACTCCTGACGAACTGGATCCGTGGCTCAACCACAAGTGCGACGATCGTGGGTCAGTAGGCGGGAGGTGACGCGGTGAGGGCCATTCCAGTTGCCAAGCTGGCCAGACGTGCGTGGATACCGCTGATCCTGGTGGTGGTACTCGCCGTTTCGACATTGGTCGTGACCCGCCTCCACAAGATCTTCGGCTCGCAGAACCTCAACGCGAATGCCGGCGCGGGGATCGAGATCGTGCAGTTCAACCCGAAGGTCGTGACCTATGAGATCTTCGGCCCAACAGGCACCACCGCGAACATCAACTACTGGGACGCCGACGCCAACACGCATCAAATCAACGCCGCGCCGCTGCCGTGGTCGTACACAATCTCCACGACGCTGCCCGCGGTGAGCGCGAACATCATGGCGCAAGCTGACGGCGATCAGATCGGCTGCCGCATCACCGTCGACGGTGTGGTCCGGGAGCAGAAGACAGCCAACGGTGTTAACGCGCAGACCTTCTGCCTGGTGAAGTCCGCATGACCGACACCAGCGCCACCACCGCTGAGCGCGCCCACCGGCCATTCATCCCGCACTTCATTCGCCTGTTCGCGGTCCCGATCATTCTGGGCTGGGTGGCGCTGACCGTCCTTGTGAACGTCGCAGTCCCGTCGCTGGAAGTCGTCGGTGAGGCGCATTCGGCGCCGATGGCCCCCATGGATGCGCCGTCGATGAAGGCGATGATGCGTCTTGGCCACAACTTCAAGGAATTCGATTCCAACAGCACGGTCATGGTCGTGTTGGAAAGCCAGCAACCGCTCGGCGATGCCGCTCACCGGTACTACGACGAGATCATTCGCCGACTGCGGCAGGACCCCAAGCATGTTCAGCACATTCAGGACTTCTGGGGTGACCGGTTCACCGCGGCGGGAGCCCAAGCCGCTGATTCCAAAGGCTCCTATGTCATGGTCAACATTGCCGGTAACCAAGGGACCACTCTGGCCAACGATTCCGTGGAAGCCGTCCGTCACGTGGTGAACAGAACGCCGGCGCCACCCGGGGTGAAGGCCTACGTGACAGGCCCCGCGGCGCTCAGCGATGACATGCACGTCATCGGCAACGCCAGCCTGGCCAAGATCACGCTGTTCACCCTGGTGGCCATCGCGATCATGTTGCTGCTGGTGTACCGCTCGATCGTCACCACACTGGTGCAGCTTTTCATGACCGGAATTGCGCTGGCCTCGGCTAGGGGCATCGTCGCGGTTCTGGGCTATAACAATGCCTTCGGACTCACCACGTTCGCCGCCAACATCCTGACGATGCTGGCGATCGCCGCCGGAACCGATTACGGGATATTTCTTATCGGGCGTTATCAAGAGGCGCGCCGCGCAGGCGAGGATCGGGAGACCGCCTATTACACGACATTTCGAGGAGTGGCCCCAGTTGTCCTGGGGTCGGGTCTGACCATCGCAGGCGCGACGTACTGCCTCAGTTTTGCCCGGCTGCCGTGGTTCAACACGATGGGTGGACCCGTGGCGATCGGAATGCTGGTCGTGGTGGCGGCCGGGCTCACGCTGGGTCCGGCGGTTGTCTTCGTGGGCAGTCTTATCGGTCTTTTCGAGTCCAAGCGGGCCGTCCGGGGGCGGCTGTGGCGGCGGGTCGGCACCGCGGTCGTGCGCTGGCCGGTGCCGATCTTCGCGGTGAGTGCCGCCGTCGTGCTTATCGGCATGGTCGCGCTGCCGGGATATGTCACCAGTTACAACGACCGCCATTACCTGCCCACCTCAGCCCCGGCCAATCTCGGATACGCCGCCGCCGACCGGCATTTCTCCGAGGCCCGGATGAACCCCGACATGTTGATGATCGAGGCTAACCACGACATGCGAAATCCGGCCGACATGCTGGTTCTGGACAAGGTGGCCAAAAACGTCATCCGCACCGTGGGTATCGCCATGGTCCAGGACATCACCCGGCCTCTGGGCATCCCAATCCAGCACAGCTCGATTCCGTTTCAGAACAGCATGCAAAGCCAGACCACCATGCAGAACATGTCCTTTTTAAAAGATCGAATGGCCGACATCGTCACGATAGCCAATGACCTGCAAGTCACAATAAATTATTTGCAGCGCACGTACGACGCCACGAAGCAGCTCGCCGATACTACTCACAAGACGGCCGGCGACACCCAAGAAACGGCGGCCATCACTGATCAATTACGCGACCACATCGCAGATTTCGACGACTTCTACCGCCCCATCCGCAGTTACTTCTACTGGGAAAGACACTGCTTCGATATCCCCATTTGCTGGTCGTTCAGGTCGATATTTGACTCATTGGACGGTATCGATCAGCTTGACGAAAAACTGCACGATCTCACCGACGAC
>JAFAQO010000594.1 GCA_019246375.1 Mycobacterium sp.
GCGGCTGCTGAGGCGGGCGAGTCGGTGCAACTGGCGGTGATGACGGTGGAACAACTCTTCGAAGGCATAGCGATCGCCGGCGACATGGGCGGCCAGTAGCTCGGCGTCGCTGCGTTCTGGCGGAGCTATTGCCCGGAATCCCACGGCCGGACAGTAACGAATCGGTGGGTGGTCGGCACTTCACCCTGGGAGGTGGTTCGTGGACCGGGCGCGGTCAGGACGCAGCCTGGACCGTGATCTCGGAGATTTCGGCTCGGCTTTTGCCGTCGGTGGTTCCCAGCGTGGAAATCCACACCAGCAGATTCGACGTCGGCGAGGACGCATTGACCGGGATTCTGTTGCGGCCTGGCTGCACGGACGTCGGCGGAGTCAGCGCGGCGGTGTCCTCCAGCTTGGCCGGTGTCGGTGTCGGTGAAGAGCGGATCTGAATCTTTGTTCCGGTGCTGGAGATGTTGATGGTGACGGTGCCGACGACGGTGGGTTTCGGCAGCTGCAAAAGCAGTCCGACACCGTTCTTGAATCCGGGGAACGGGACGGCGTCGTTGTAGGTATCCGTCGACCAGCCGGTAGCCGGATTCCCGTCGATCGCCAACCTGGCTTGGTCTGGCGCGTCGGCATCGCCCTCCGGGGAGAAGACAGTAACCTTCACCGGTTTGACGAGGTTGCCGGCGGCCGCGGAATCGCCGCCCGCGCCCGATGTCGACGATGGTGCACTCAAGCCGAGCCGGTTTTTGTCGAAGCCACCGCCGAGGTCGCCGAACATCTTGCCCAGAACAGAGGCCAGCACCAGCAGGGCCACCGCGATGATGGCGACGGCGGCGCCGGCACCGATCATCAGATTGCGCCGACGCCGGGCGCGGGCTTCCTCATCCACGGGCGCGGCGAAGCCCAACCGGGGGCGGCCGGATGGCGTAGGCGGCGGTTCGGTGATCGGACTGATCAGGTCGGTGCGGTCGGCCACAGCGGTCGCCTGTTGTAGCAGGTTCAACAGTGTTGAGGCGCTGCGTATCCCGCCGTCCTCCTGAACCGCGTGGAGTGCGGCCGCGGAAATCTGAAAGGGGATGTCGGGGCTTACGGACTTCGGTTCTATGGGTTGGCCGGCCGCATCTCGGTGGGCCGGGGCCAGTCCGCTGCGGACCCCGGACTCCGGTAGTGGCCAGCGGTTGACCAGCAGCGCGTACAGGGCGGCGCCGATGCCGCGAATGTCGTCCTCGGGAGTGACGTTCGGCATCGTGGCCGGAAACGCCAACACGACGTCGCCTTCGATGCTGACTCGCACTCGGCTGGGGTGGTCGACGGAAAGCGCAACACCGGCGTGATGGGCGGCTTCTGCTGCAGCGGCCAGCGACTGCATCGCGCGGGCAGCGCCGACCGGTGATGGGGAGGTGTCGGCCACCTCTTGCAACGAGCCGCCGCGGATCCATTCCGAGACCACCAAGCCGCCGGCGCCGGTATGGATGACATCGAGCACCCTGGCGACACCGCGCATGTCGATCCGGCTAAGCCGTAAAGTGCGGGACAGGATTTCGTCTAGTTGGCCCGCGGGGAGCGCGTGGTCCGGGTCGATGAACGTGAGCGCCACCTGGCGGTCCAGCGCAGTGTCCAGAGCCTGCCAGAACTGCAGGGGCGGTGCGCCGCCATGGAAGACCAGCAGGCGGTAGCGGCCATTGGCGATTTGAGCGCCCGGGACCAGAGGGACGTCCTCGTGGACCGTCGACGGTTGGATGGGTGGCTCTCGCCGGGCGTCAAAGGGGATGGGCTCGAGTACCGGATCATCAGGTAAGCCATGGGTGGCGTCGGCAGGAGACTCATCGGTCGGTCGTTTCGGCGGGACTGGCGGCGACCCGGCGCCGACCTCGAACTCGGCCGGAATATCCGGCTCGAAGTCATCGGCAGCCGGTGACGATGCGGGCTGGGAAGCGGCCCGAGGAGGAACCGGCTCATCGGATCTGGCCGGTGACGATGCGGGCTGGGAAGCGACCCGAGGAGGAACCGGGCCTTCCGATTCCGGCTGGCGCGTCAGTTCGGTATCCGGCGCATGGCTGGACGGGGCGTTCTCCGATGGGCCGTCGGTCACCTCCGGTCCTTTCCTTGTGCCCACTCCGGTTCCGTGTTCCGGAGGCCGCGCGATCGGCGCCTGGACCGGATACCCCCTCGGTGTGAACGAATTTCTGTGCTCAGCGTACGTGACGACATCGCGGCCAGACTGGCGATCGCGCACCGCCGTTCGACGCCGGCCGGTGATCCTGCCGTCGCCGATTCTGCGGCGGATGGCCGTCAGCGCTGCTTGCGCCTCCGGCACCTGTGCGCGGACCATGACCGCAGCCGTGATCGGCAACATGATGACCGTGAGGCCGAATAGCCGCAGCAATGAACCGGCAGCACCGCCATGACTGGTCAGCGTGGCCAGCCCCGACAGTCGATCCACCACATGAGCGATCAGTCCGGCCAGCAACGACGCGGCGGCCGTCACCAGAATGGTACGCACTTCCTGATTGCCGACCAGGTGGCCCCTCAGTGGGCGGAGGGCGCGTTGCAGCAGGTAATAGCCCACGGTCGCCCCGGCCAAAAATCCGAGGCCGTTTGCCAAGCCCAGGTAACCGGCGACCAGCTCGCGGTTGTCGGTCAGATGAGGCGCCAGCAGCGAGGCGATCACCTTCACCGTCGTGATGACTACGATGATCGCGATGGGCGTCCAGGGCTGCTCTCGGGCGTAGAAGATGCGGAGCTGCAGCAGCACCAACGCGTAGGGAATCAAGGTAAACGCTGACAAGGCGATCGCTGCGCCCAAATACCCGGCGTCGACCTCGCCGAAGCGGCCGTATGCGAATAGCGCGCTCCCGATCGCCGGACCGCCGACAGTCATGAATGCCACCGTCGGAATCAGGGTGACCATTGTCAGCCGGGTGGCCAATGACAGGTCAGCGAGCACAGCGCGGGTGTCGTCGGCGGCGGCGTTGCGGCTCAGCCGCGGCATCACGACCGTCAACACCGTCACCCCGATTATGCCGAACGGCAGCATCAGCACGAGCCAGGTGTAGTTGTAGATCGCCGGCCCGGAAGCGGATGCCGCGCTGGCGATCTGATTGCCGATCACCAGCCCGAGTTGGCTGATCAGCACGTACAGCACCATCGCGGCGGCCATCGCGCCGAAACGTTTGAGGCGGTCGTCGATGCCCCACAGCGGGCGCAGGCTGATCCGCTCCCGCCGGATCGCCACCAGCAGGACTGCGGCCTGTGCAAACACGCCTGCGGTGGTGCCGATCCCAAGCACCAGCAGCTTGGCGTTGCCCATCCGGACCGGATCGACCGAAAGCTGGCCGGGTACGGCGAGGTACACGACCAGGGTGGCGATAGCGACGAGGTTGTTGACGACGGGCGCCCATGCCGGCGGCCCGAACACGTTGCGGGTATTCAGGATAGCCATGAACACCGACGACAGGCCGTAGAAGATGACTTGTGGCAGTAGCAGGTAGGCGAACGCGGTAGTGAGCGGTTCGTTGACCCGCGGGTCGTGGCCCAGCATCAACCGCACCAGCAGTGGCGCAGCCAGTACTGACAGCGCCGTTGTCACTAACAGCAGCGTGGTCGCCACGGTGACCAAACGCCGCACAAACGCCGCGCCGCGGTCGGGATCGTCCTGTTCGGCGCGGGCCAGCACCGGTACGAAGATCGCGGTGAAGGTTGCCTCCAGGACCAGCGCGGCGACCAGGTTGGGCAGCTGATTGGCCACCGAGAAGGCGCTAGCGAGGGCCGCGCCCAGAATCGCCGCCAATAGCACGATCCGGGCGAATCCAGTGATCCGGCTGACCAGCGTCGCAAAGGCCATTCCCCACGACCGAGATACCAGCGCGGCATCGGAAAGTTCTGGCCGCGGATGAGGCGCCGTTCGCGGGGGAGTGGGAGGCAGCCCCCTCGGCTGCGGAATTGGCAATCGCGGCGACGTCGATGGCGGCGCGATCGGCCGCGGTGGTGGCTGCTGCGGCGGTGGGTTTGCCGGTGGCGGCATGCCCCGTCCAGTGGTGCTCATACTCGATGCTCTTCGTCCACGCGGCGGTCTGGCGTACGGTCGCGCTCGGCGGACCCGAGGCCATGATCCATCGGCATGGCGTCGGCCGGATCGGGGCGGTCCAGATCGGCGGGGTCCGGCTGGCCGCGGAAGCGGTGCCAAAGCCGGCGTCCGGCCAGCAACACCAGCACCGCCGCGGCCGTCATCGTGATCGCGAACAGTACCTTGCCGTAGGCGTTGGAGTGCACCGACAACCGCACTGGCTCGCCCAGCGACAAGCCGTCCGGAGTTCGCAGCGACACGTCGACAGCGACCCGCTGAGTGAAGTTCACTTCGATCGGCACCCGCAACGGCAGATACCCCGGCGGCAGTTCGATCTCGCCCACGTCGGTTACCGCCATCCCGGGTGGGGCATCGACTTGCAGGCGAACTCGGATCGGAACCGCCAGGCCGTTGTGCAGCGCGAGCGGAAGCGGGCTGCGCTCGGTAGCCAGCGTGTACGAGCCGCCCGGGTTGACGATCGTCACCGCACCGAATAGGTCATCGATCGTATTGCCGACGATGTCCAGCCGCTGGTGAGCCAGACCGTTGCGGGTCTCCGGCCGCTCCGATTGGCTTACCGCGCGCAGCATGTCCTCGCGCAGCGGCGCTGTGTACTGCACCCCGGTCAGCCCGCTGCGCACATCTGCGGTCAGCGCCGAAGTCAGTCCCCATAGCCGGCCCACATCGACGGTGATCTTGGAGATGACCTCGTCGTCGAAGCGCCCGCGCGCCGCGGTGTGGCTGGTTAGCTGCTGCGGACCCTGACCGAACGCCAAGGCATCAGCGATCGCCACCGACAGCGGTCGTGGCACCGCCAGGCCGGAACGGATTGTGGTGGCCAGGGTGGTCAATATGGCGTGTGCGTCGTCGGCCTGAAGGTTCCACACCGCCGGCGGCAACAAAATCTGCGTTCGCCCGGGGATGCGCGGGTCCAAGGCTCGCCACAACATGGATCCCAATGCGTCCTGGCGCCGGGCGGCGTCCGAGTCATGCCGCAGCCGCACCGCCAGCGCGGCGTCCAGATAAGTTGGCGCGACGGGGTCAGTGCCCGCCGCCGCCAGCGCGGCACCCACGGCCGGGTCGAATGGCGCGGCGATCACCTGCGGGGACACCCGCCGCGGCGCGACGTCGGCGGTAGCCGGCGCGCCGCTGACCGAATCGTTCCCGGAGAAGCCGGCGGCCGCGATCGCCACCGTGGGGCCATTCGCGTTGAGCAGTTCGGCGGCCCGCTTAGTCAACGGCCCGTCGGCCATCAGCGTGGCGCCCCGGGTGGAGGTCACCCCTAGGATTTGGTCGACGATGTCGCCAGCGGTGTTGGCGGCGGTCGCGCTGAGTCCAGCGTCGTTGACCCGTTGCAGGGCATCCAGATCCGCCTCGGCGTACACCGTCGGTGCTACGCATATCCGGTGCGCGAGCGCCCGCAGCCGGTTCAGCCAACTCGCCGCCGCGACCTGGCCGGCGCCCGGACGAGTCGGGGTGCCCGGCTGCAGAGCGCTGCTCACCGAGGAGTTGGACACGACGTAGCCGGCGGTCATCGCGTTGACAGTCACCAGCAGGTCCGGATCTACGGCCAGGCAAAGCGAGCGAGCGACGGCGCAGTCGGGATCG
>JAFAQO010000613.1 GCA_019246375.1 Mycobacterium sp.
TGGCTGCCGGAGAACGCGGTGTAGACCAGGTCGCCGCCGTAGGGGTGACGCTCGTGCACCGGCAGCTGGTTGCAGTACTCGACCGTGCGGCGGATCTCGTCGATGTTCGAGAAGTCGATCTGCGGGTCGACGCCGCGGGAGAACAGGTTCAGCCCCAGCGTCACCAGGCAGACGTTGCCGGTGCGTTCGCCGTTGCCAAACAGGCAGCCCTCGATCCGGTCAGCCCCGGCCTGGTATCCCAATTCGGCTGCAGCGACGGCGGTTCCGCGGTCGTTGTGCGGATGCAGGCTCAAAATGACTGCGTCTCGGCGGGCCAGGTTGCGGCTCATCCACTCGATCGAGTCGGCGTAGACATTGGGTGTGGCCATCTCGACGGTAGCAGGCAGGTTGAAGATGATCGGGTTGTTCGCAGTGGGCTCGATGACATCGCCGACTGCGTCGCAGACCTGTTTGGCGTACTCCAGCTCGGTGCCCGTGTAGGACTCCGGCGAATACTCGAACCGCCACTGCGTTCCCGGATACTTGGCCGCCTCGTCGACGCACTTGCGCGCGCCGTCGGTGGCGATGGCCTGCACGGCGGCCCGATCGGCCCGGAAAACCACCCGACGCTGCAGGATCGACGTCGAGTTGTAGAAGTGCACGATCGCTCGCTGTGCGCCTTCGCACGCCTGGAACGTGCGCTCGATCAGCTCCGGACGACACTGGGTCAACACCTGGATGGTGACGTCATCGGGGATGGCGTCGCGCTCGATGATTTCGCGGATGAAATCGAAGTCGGTCTGGCTGGCCGACGGGAAGCCGACCTCGATCTCCTTGTAACCCATCCGGACCAGCAAGTCGAACATGCGACGCTTGCGGGCCGGGCTCATTGGGTCGATCAGCGCCTGGTTGCCGTCGCGCAGATCGACTGCGCACCACATCGGCGCTTTGCGGATGACGCGGTCGGGCCACGTGCGGTCGGCCAGCTGGACGGGTTCGACTTCCTCGGCGAACGGACGGTACCGGCTGACCGGCATCGACGATGCGCGCTGGGTATTCCACGCGGGTTGACCAGGACTGCATGCACCCGCCGGTTTGGTGATCGTTCGAACGGATTTGAATGCGTCGGATGACTCGACCGACGGCTGGGAAAAACTAGTCACGGTGATTGCTCCGGTGGTGGAAGGGCGCCTCGAAGGCTCAGACCGGCGCATCGCGAACACCCGCGACGGGAAGCCGGTCTGGATCAGACCCCGTCGCGGCGTCCGAGAAGGAGCACCCGCTGCATGTTGTGCACTTTACCGCGCCTAGCTGAACAACCAAAACCGCTGGCGGCCCTGCGGCGGCGGGCGCCTCACCCCTAGCTCACGCGAACTTTGCGGTAGCGGCCGGGGCGTTCGATGTCTCGGGTGGTGTCCTTGAGCGTCACCTTGAACTGCATCGTCCGGTACGGCCAGCCGGTTGCGGTGTTCCATTGGGAGACGACCAGACCAACGCCTCCGTTTACGCCCAGTTGTGAGCCAGGGAGAATGTAACCGCCGTAGAGCTGTGCGACCTGATTGTTCGACAGGTCTTGGGCGTCCCACGATGACCCGATCAGCGGTGTCTGGCCATCAGCGGCGTACAGGTCAGCAGTCGGTGAGTCGATCGTGCGGTAACGCAATGCGTAGCTCGAGGAAAGGAACCCGCCCAGAATCCACTTGCCGGTGTTCAGCCGGCGCAAGGTCAGCTCGCCCCAGGTCTCGTCGGGCGGTGTGATCGGGGTCGGTTTGTTGTCCCATTTGTTCTCGGCGCGGCCCCAGCCCGAGTACTTCGTCATGTCGCCGATGTTCTCGGGACGCACGCGCCGCAAAATCATGCCTTTGTCGCGCTGAAACCCCGTCGAGACCACGTAGACCCAGCCGTCGTCGGGGTTGTAGTCCCATGACCACAGCTGCGCGTACCCGTTGTGCAGCGTTCCCGGAAACCTTGCTTTGGGGCCCATCGGCCGCCATGAAACGCCGTTATCGGCAGAGGTCCAGATCTCCGTCCAGATCACAGTTCCGAAGCCCCGGTTGACGATGGCATGCAGGTACATCGACTGGCCAACAACCAGCACGTCGGACGGAATCACGGTGCTGATGCCGCCCTGGTTCCAGGGCGGACCGTCGTGGACGTAAGGCCACAGCTGCTGCGCATACTTCGGGTCCGCGCCGCCCACGTCCTCGTACTTGATCCGGCTCTTCGCATCCCCGCGGCCGATCAGAGCGATCGGGGATCGCCAGTCGCCCTGCCCGACGGTGGCGCCGGAGAACGTGTCGCCGAATACCGACACCAGCTTGCCGTTAGGTGCCAGTGCCGGTATGCCGAGGTCGGCACATGCCACACCCCAGTGGCCGGTAATATCGGGACCGGTCAAGTCGCCCACGTAGCCCTCGATCGGCAAACCCGCCGGCATTGCCGCCGATGCCACGCTTAGTGTTTCGCGTCGCCACCGGTACAACGTCGAGCGGCTTACGCCGCTGTCCGCCGCAACCGCGGCGACTTTCTCGCCGGAGCGCAGCCGCCGCAATAGCCTGGCGCGCAACGTTGCCTTATCGACGCTCGACATGGGCCCTCCGGTACCGACTCGCTCATCCCCGGTTCAGCATGCGCTCACTGGATCGGGCAGGCCGAATCCACAGCAGGCGGGCTCAGTCAGCGCTAAACATGATTGCCTAACGCACGTATTCTGTTGTGGACCTGAAACCCGATCTCCCAGACCGAAAAGGGCAGCAATGGCGCTCGTCGTGCAGAAGTACGGCGGATCTTCGGTGGCTGACGCCGAGCGGATCCGCCGTGTCGCCGAGCGCATCGTCGAGACCAAAAAGCAGGGGAACGACGTCGTCGTCGTGGTCTCGGCTATGGGCGACACCACCGACGGCCTGATGGAGCTGGCTCAGCAGGTCTGTCCGGCACCGCCGGCTCGGGAACTCGACATGCTGCTGACCGCCGGTGAGCGGATATCCAACGCACTGGTGGCGATGGCTATCGAATCGCTGGGCGCGCACGCTCGGTCATTCACCGGCTCACAGGCCGGCGTGATCACCACCGGCACCCACGGCAACGCGAAAATCATCGACGTCACCCCGAGCCGGCTGCAGACGGCCCTCGACGAAGGGCAGATCGTGTTGGTAGCCGGTTTCCAGGGCGTCAGCCAGGACACCAGGGACGTCACCACGCTGGGCCGCGGCGGCTCGGACACCACGGCGGTGGCCCTGGCTGCCGCGCTGGGAGCCGACATCTGCGAGATCTACACCGACGTCGACGGCATTTTCAGCGCCGATCCGCGGATCGTGCCGAACGCCCGCCATCTGGACACGGTCAGCTTCGAGGAGATGCTGGAGATGGCCGCCTGCGGCGCCAAAGTGCTGATGCTGCGTTGTGTCGAATACGCCCGCCGCTACAACATTCCGGTACATGTCCGCTCGTCGTATTCGGACAAGCCGGGCACCGTTGTGACCGGATCGATCAAGGACAATCCAATGGAAGATCCCATCCTGACCGGCGTTGCACACGACCGCAGCGAAGCCAAGGTCACCGTCGTCGGACTGCCCGACATCCCGGGCTATGCGGCCAAGGTTTTCCGGGCGGTAGCCGACGCCGACGTGAACATCGACATGGTGCTGCAGAACGTCTCCAAAGTTGAGGACGGCAAGACCGACATCACGTTCACCTGCTCGCGCGACAGCGGGCGCACCGCGGTGGAGAAGCTGGACTCGCTCAAAGACGACATCGGCTTCACCCAGGTGCTCTACGACGACCACATCGGCAAGGTGTCACTGATCGGCGCCGGCATGCGCAGCCACCCCGGGGTGACCGCCACGTTTTGTGAGGCGCTGGCCGCCGTCGGGGTCAACATCGACTTGATCTCTACCTCGGAAATCCGGATCTCGGTGCTGTGCCGCGACACCGAACTGGACAAGGCCGTCGTCGCATTGCACGAGGCATTCGGGCTCGGCGGCGAAGAGCGGGCCACCGTCTATGCGGGGACGGGCCGTTAGATGGTGGCTATAGGTGTGGTGGGTGCCACCGGTCAGGTGGGCCAGGTGATGCGCGCGCTGCTCGACGAACGCGACTTCCCGGCGACCAGCGTGCGGTTTTTCGCCTCAGCCCGCTCGCAGGGGCGAAAGTTGGCCTTCCGCGGTCAGGAGATCGAAGTCGAGGACGCCGAGACCGCCGACCCGGCGGGCCTCGACATTGCGCTGTTCTCCGCCGGGGCGACGATGTCGCGGGTGCAGGCGCCGCGGTTCGCTGCCGCCGGTGTGACGGTGATCGACAACTCGGCAGCGTGGCGCAAAGACCCGGACGTGCCGCTGGTGGTGTCCGAGGTCAATTTCCACCGGGACGCGCAAAACCGGCCCAAGGGCATCATCGCCAATCCCAACTGCACCACGATGGCCGCGATGCCGGTGCTCAAGGTGCTGCACGACGAGGCTCAGTTGGTCCGTATGGTGGTCTCGACCTACCAGGCCGTTTCGGGCAGCGGTGTGGCCGGTGTGGCCGAATCGGCCGGGCAGGTACGCGCGGTCGTCGACGGCGCCGAGCAGCTGGTGCACGACGGCCGTGCCGCGCAGTTTCCGACGCCGCGCACTTACGTTGCCCCGATCGCGTTCAACGTGGTACCGCTGGCCGGATCGCTGGTCGACGACGGCTCCGGAGAAACCGACGAGGACCAGAAGCTGCGCAACGAAAGCCGCAAGATCCTCGGCATCCCAGAACTTCTGGTCAGCGGCAC
>JAFAQO010000153.1 GCA_019246375.1 Mycobacterium sp.
GCGATCATGAACCGATCGTTGACCATCAAGACCGGTCAATGCCATGTACAGCGCTACATGCGGCCCTTGCTCGACCGAATCCGCAAGGGCGACATTGATCCAACGGTCATCATCAGTCACCACTTGGCGCTCGACGAGGCGCCACACGGATACGAAATCTTCAAGCACAAACAGGACAACTGCACCAAAGTCATTCTAAAACCGTAAAGGAGCTCGAGCGATGGCAGTCCATCAATTGCAAGGCAAGAGAATCGCCTTCTTGGCGGCCGACGGCGTCGAGAAAGTGGAGCTGGAACAACCGCGCGCAGCCCTGGAAGAAGCAGGCGCAGAGATTCAGCTGCTGTCTTTGAAGTCCGGCGAAATTCAGGCGCGCAACCATGATTTGGAGCCGGCCGGAACATTTCCGGTCGACCGTGAAGTGTCAGATGCGTCGGTCGACGACTTTGATGCACTGGTGCTGCCCGGCGGCACGGTCAACCCGGACAAGCTGCGTATGGACAACGCGGCCGTCTCGTTCGTGCGTGACTTCGTCGGCTCAGGAAAGCCGGTCGCTGCAATCTGCCACGGTCCGTTGACATTGGTCGAGGCCGGCGTGGCCAAGGGCCGAACGCTGACTGCCTACCACAGCATTCGCACCGATCTGCGCAACGCCGGCGCCAATGTCGTCGACGAAGAAGTAGTGGTGGACGGCAACTTGATCTCCAGCCGCTCACCGCGCGATCTCCCGGCGTTCTGCTCGACGATTGTGGAGGAATTCGCTGACGCGTCGATACGTGGGTGACGCGGCCCGCATGGACCACGGAAAGGAGCACCATGGCGGCGTCTACGTTTACCACGCCTAGCCGACTTCGTCACTGTCTCAATGATGTTGGCTACCCAGCCGACAAAGACGCCCCACTCGAAGCGGCTGCCCGCAACGGCTGCGATCACGAGACCGCTCGCGCGCTCCGGGCCATCCTGCCGCGCATCGGGTACATACCAAGCCAGGGCTGGCCCAAAGCGCCAAGGATGCCTCGCCGGTCAACCCGATTGTCGAGGAGTTGGGCCAGAATCGCGGTTCCTGAGTCACCGACCGGCGCCAACTGACTGCGGAGACAGATCCGGTTTCAACACGGTTAAATGCGGGCATCAGTCACGACGAGCCGTGAGCGCCGCGGCGATCACGACGTCGAAAGGCCCGTGTGACAACCACCTACCTGCCCCCAGCCGGCTCATTGGCCGTCGACGGGGTGTACCCGCCGCAACACGACTCGCAGCTGCTCGTCGACACGATGGAACGCACCGCGCTGGTTCCGGGACGGCGGGTGCTGGACCTGTGCACAGGCAGCGGGTTCGTCGCGATCGCCGCCGCCGAAATGGGCGCAGCCAGCGTCACCGCGTTAGACATCTGCCCGCGCGCTGTCCGGTGTTCGCGGGGCAACGCCGTAGACGCCGGAGTTGACGTCGACGTTCGGGAAGGGTCATGGATGATAGCCCTCGGCTGCGCGCCGTTCGACGTCATCGTTTCAAATCCGCCCTATGTGCCTACCCCACCGGAAGCCGACGCTACCTTGATCCCATCGTCGGCCGGCCCGGAATGGGCCTGGAATGGCGGTGTTAACGGACGAATAGTTCTGGATCCGCTGTGCGAATCGGCATCAGAGTTGCTGTCCGACGGCGGCTCCATGCTATTAGTTCAGTCGGTGTTCGCCGACGTGGAACGGTCTCTGGGCAAGTTGCGATCGACCGGCTTAGGCGCTGAAGTCGTTGCTTCTCAGTGGATTCCGTTCGGCCCAGTGCTCACTGCGCGGGCAAAGTGGTTAGAGGAAACCGGCCAGCTGCAGGCCGGATGCCGAGAAGAGGAGTTGGTTGTGATCCGGGCGGACAAGCCATGACCCGCGCCGGCGACAATCTAGCGGGCAGCGATGAGGAAGAGCGGCGCCCATGACCCGCGCCGGCGACGATGCAGAGCGAAGCGATGAGGAGGAGCGGCGCCCATGACCCGCGTGGAATCTCTTCGGGTGCAAGTAGTGCCCAACGGTCCGGTGCTGGTGCCCGGACCTGTTCGCATCGAAATGCCCGGCGGACGCATCGTGGAATCCGACCGGTTCATGGTGGCCATCTGCACGTGTCGGCGCAGCAAGGACTATCCACTTTGCGACACCAGCCATCGCAGATGCCGGCCCGCCAGGTCACACGAGCGGTCGTCGTAACGACGTTTGGCCGGCTTTCCAGGCTCCAATCATGGCCTGCGCCAAGCGATCTTCGACCACTACGTGCGCTCGCATGCCGAATACCACGTCTTGGTCGAGTTGCGGCTCCCGAGCCACCAGATCACCGACCACATCGAGGCGCACCACCTGTTCGTGGACCGCGTCGGCTTCGACGTGCTCCCGATAGAACACAATGCATTCCGACGGCGCGTTCAGCCGCTGCAGGGCCTCCACCAGTCGGCGTGACCCAGGCGGTGAGGTGATCTCCGTCGACGCGAAGTGCCCGATAGCCGCACCACGTAACCAGCGGTGCAGCCCAAACATTGACATTAGGTTGACCACCGCCAGCGATTCGGCGGGAACCGCGTCGAGGTAACCGAGATACGTCGAGTCCAGTCCGGCCGCTTCCATCAAATCGGCGAAAAGCTGCTGGTGCAGATGCGGACCGCGCCCGGCGCCGTATTCGTCGAACTCGACCGCAACAAATGACGCCTTGGCTTGGCCGGTCAGGCGCGGAATCGCCCAGGCGTGCGGATCACCTTCCTTCAGGTGATACAGCGATCGATGCACGAAGTATTCGCGCATGTGCTCCCAGGTTCCGGCGTCGCGCAGGTAGTACGATGGGCCGTCGCCGTCGGCGGGTTCAATTGATAGCTCATCCATTTCGGCGACTGCGGTGTGGTCGGGTTCGATGGGCCCGACGTCTCGGCGCACCCCCGCCAGGAAGGCCCGCTCCAGTTGAGCGCGCAAGTGCAGCAGCGCGGGATTCCACTCCCAAGTTGGGTCGACACCGGCGAAACCCCGGTAGTGCAGCTCATAGCACATGTACAGCGCGAGCTGCACATCAAGGCCGTAAGGATCGGAATCACTCACAGAGGCCACTATGCGGGTGAGCTGGTCACGCGGCGCCGGTTCGGTGAGGCAGCGGCGAACCGCCATCGAGAGCGGTCCATGCGCTGCGGGAAGGCGCGGCTCAACGGCGACGTGTGTAGGAGTCACGCCGGGTATGTACCCGTAATTTCGCACCCGTCAAACGGGGTCGCCGTCGAGCGCCCCGATCTGCTATCGAAGTAGCCGGCATGTAGGCGGGCTTGTCGGCGAGGTAGTGGCCGTGATGCGGATACCGCGACCCTGCCAAAGAGTTTCAGTCAGCCTGTTGCCTCACGTCAAGATGCGCGCGAAGGGGGATTCGTTGCCTCACGTAAACGTGCGCGCTTGTTAATTGGAGATTGGGCGCCGGGTGCAGCTTTGCTGGTGGTTAGGGTGAGGAGCTGGGCGGTCAGGGCTTGGACCTGGCGGTGGGTGGCGGCGGGATTGATCAGGGAGTAGGTCCGGGTCAGCGCCACGATGCGTTCCACGGTCATGGTTGGGTGATCGATTGCGCGATGAAATGGGGTGGTGGCTTTGTCGTGTTTCTTGGATACCTTGGCGCCGTGACGGACCTTGGAGATCAGTTTCTGCTGGGGGTAGAAGTAGTTGGTCGGTTTGGACTGCAACTGCCAGAGCTCGTTGACTAGCAACAGTTCTGCGGCGGTGTCGTAGCGGTGGTAGCCGACAACTGTGCGCACCACCGCCCAGTTCTTCTGCTCGACGTGACAGCCGTCGTTCTTATTGCCCGGCCGCGCTCGGGTGAAGGTGATCTGGCGGCCTTGGCACCATTGGAGCAGGTGGTCGTTGATGAATTCCGATCCGTTGTCAGAGTCCACACCCAAGATCGGGAACGGCATCTTGCGGGCGATGTCATTGAGTGCGCCCAGCACGCATTTGGCGGTCTTGTCCGGCACTGAGCGATTCTCGGTCCAGCCCGTGGCGATGTCGGTGACCGTCAACGTAAATGCATGGTCTCCAGCCCGGTTGCCGCCGTCGTGCCAGACCAGGTCGATCTCGACGAACCCGGGTCGAGCGTCGTCCCACTCGGCCCAGGTGCGCACCGGGATCTGGCTCTTGAGCAGCGATCCCGGCTTTGTACCAACACGTCCCCTGAGCTGGTATTTGGCTCGCTCACCTGCCAGGCGGCGATCGACGGTGGCTGCCGACATCGACACCAACAGTGCGGCGGTGCCCTCGTCGATGGTCAGCTCTCCGAAATGACGCAGCACTGCCACCAGTTCGCTGAGCATTGGCGCTAGCCGTTTGCCGGCGGGCATTCCGAGCACTGTCCAGCAGACCGTTAGAGCCGCGATGACATCGGACCCGTACTTCACTGGCCGGGGACTACGCGCGGTGACGATCTTAGGCCGTAGCGCCGCTTTGAGCGCCTTGCGGGCATGGTTTCGGTGCCACCCGGTGTTGGCGCACAACTCGTCGAGAATCCGACTCTTACCGCGCTTACTCGCCAGCTGGTAGCGGGTCGCGGCCGTCTCGGTGATTGCTCTGCGCTCTGCCAACGTCAACCCCATCCACTGGGCGTACGCGCGCATTTTCAGTGAGGCAACGAATCACCCTTTCGCGCGCATTTCTGACGAGTCAACGCGGTCAGTGGAACCCACTATAATCGAAAGCATGTTCGATACCTTCGCCGATTCCCTTGGCGCAGCAGGCATTGGGGGACCTGCGGAGATGGCCACCCTGGATCCGGCCGGCCTGGTGGCAGTGGTGGAGTCATCTCACCGGGTGGAGTCGATGGTGGTGGCGCGTCGACTGGCCGCGGTGGCGGCGCTGTTGGCGCGTCGAGTGGCCGCGGCCGAGCAGGCTGACTCCAGGCGCGGCTACGCGGTAATCGACGGCTTCGAGCAGACGACGGCAGAGGTGGCTGCCGCGATGAATTTATCGCCGATGGCGGCAAGCTATCTGGTGTCGCATGCTGAGGCCCTTGATGTCCGATTGCCTCGAGTGGCGGCTCTCCTGGCCAAAGGCCGAACCGACTGGCGCACAGTTCGATTGATTATCAGCCGCACCGATCTGGTCACCGATGACGAACTGATCGCCAAGCTCGACGAATCGCTCGCAGGGCGTATCGGCAAGTGGCACAGTTGGTCGCGGCAGCGAATCGTCAATGCCGTGGATGCCGCTGTGCGCGTCGCTGATCCTGACGCTGCCCGCGAGCGCCGCACCGCCGCCGAAGACGACCGCTACATCGCAACCAGCGCCACCGACCACGGGATGTCCGAGATCCACGGCACTGTGGCCGCGGCGGCCGCCACTGTGTTTGACCGGCGGCTCTCGGAGCTGGCCAAGCAGGTGTGCGCCGATGACCCGCGGACGCTGGATCAGCGTCGCG
Source organism: Mycobacterium sp. (assembly GCA_019246375.1). Taxonomy (GTDB): domain Bacteria; phylum Actinomycetota; class Actinomycetes; order Mycobacteriales; family Mycobacteriaceae; genus Mycobacterium. Next base: position 5,413 of record JAFAQO010000153.1, read on the forward strand.
CCGACGCGCTGGGCGCGTTGACCGAAGGGCGACGCCTTGTCTGTGCCTGCGGGCGATCCGAGTGCCCCACCCGCGCCGACGCTGCCAACCATGATCGCGATCCGGCCGGTGCGCGGGTCGTCATCAACGTTGTGGCCAGTGATCAAACGGTCGACGGCGGGAGCTCCCAGGTCGGTTACCTAGAGGGCTACGGAGTCATTGATGCCGAGCAGGTGCGTGAATTGGCCGCCACGGCAGCTGTACGGTTCGCCGATGCACACACCACACCAGCAGATGCGTTGCGCTATCAGCCGTCGGCGGCGCTGGAGCGCGCGATCCGTTGCCGCGATTTGACCTGCCGGTTTCCCGGTTGCAGCAGACCGGCATCCTTTTGCGATGTCGACCACACGATCCCGTTCAATAACGCCAACCCCAACGCAGGCGGGTTGACAGTTTGGTGGAACCTGAAATGCCTATGCCGCCTGCATCATCGACTCAAAACGTTTGGGGGATGGCGCGATAGGCAGTTGGCGGACGGCACCGTCATCTGGACTTCACCCGCCGGCCAAACCTATCGCACCGCCCCGGCAGGAGCAGACCTCTTCCCACCGCTGCGGGCGCCGACGTGTGGGGCACCCACGCCCAACCGGCGCAGCCGTTCCAAGCAGCGCGCAAGTCGTATTGCCCGTGCCCGTAGCCACAATCGGGAGCAACGGCCCATCAACGAAGCACGCGAGCGGCTCAACGAGGCGCGTAAAGAGGAGATCGCTACACACAAGTTTCGAAATCATATGCGCGATATGCTGTTTCTGTTCAAGGGGACGCCGAGCACCAGCCCCTTTTGTACCTGGGTCAATGACCAGCGAGAACCCGAAGAACTTCCACCGGATTGGCGACCGCCGCCGCGAGAAGCGCTACCTGACGACCCACCCTTCTGAGGCAGCCTGCGTTTGTGGCTGGCGCCATAAGCGAGGCGGCGCTCCACCGGCGGAGCCCTGCAACCACCACAGTGCTTCGACAATCGCGGCGCCGAGCACACCGACGCCAAGCGCGATGGTGGTCAAAGCAATGTTCGAGGGATCAAGTATGAACTGCTTCCGGGTCAACGGGATGCAGAAAATCACTACATATGCGGCGCCGGACAGAGCAACCAACGCCACCCGCCACCAGGTGTAAGGCCGGGCCACCACCGCCAGAACCCACACCGCTACCACCAATAGCGTGATCAACGCCGACGTCGACGCCTGCATCTGCTGAGCCGGGGTAGCCGCAGCCCCTCGAAAAGCCAATAGATAACACACGAAAGTTGCGACACCGGCGACTGCTCCGTTAGGCACCGCGGCCGTCACAACCCGGCGGACGAAACCCGGCTGCGCGCGCTCGTTGTTGGGAGCCAGCGACAGGATGAACGCGGGAACACCGATGGTGAACCAGGCGGCGGTTGTCACCTGGATCGGCTCGAACGGGAACATCAGTGAGTTGATGCCAAAAGCTTTGGCGCCCAGACCGGTAACGCCGACCAGCAGCGCCAGCAGCGCCGAGTACACCGTCTTGGTCAGGAACAGGTTGGATACCCGTTCGATGTTGCCGATCACCCGCCGGCCCTCACCGACTACGTAAGGCAGAGTGGCAAACTTGTTGTCCAGCAGCACGATCTGCGCGACAGCCCGCGATGCTGCACTCCCGGCGCCCATCGCCACGGCAATGTCGGCGTCTTTGAGCGCTAGCACGTCGTTGACACCGTCACCGGTCATCGCGACCGTGTTGCCGCGCGATTGCAGAGCACGCACCATTGCACGCTTCTGGTCGGGGCGTACCCGGCCAAACACTGTGTATTTTGCCATGATGTCGGCGAGCTCCTGCCGATCGATGGGCAACTCGCGCGCGTCGAGCACCGCGCCGTGGAGCCCGAGCGCTGAAGCCACCGCACCCACCGAGACGGCGTTGTCGCCGGAGATCACCCTGATTGAGACACCTTCTGCTGCAAAGTACTTCAATGTCTCTCGGGCGTCGGGCCGAACCCGCTGTTCCAGCATTACCAGCGCCGCCGGCACCACGTGGCCTGCCGCGTCGGGTTGGTCAACCGGCAAGTCGGTGAGCCCTAACAGCAATACCCGCAACCCATGTGAACCGGCCTTCTCGGCCTGTTTGCTGACCGTGGACGAGGCGTCCACCAGCACGTCTGGAGCACCGAGCACCCAGTTGCCATGCTCGCCATAGGACACTCCGCTCCACTTGGTAGCTGACTTGAACGGGGCGGTGGCAGTTGCCGTCCAGCCCGGCGGGTTGCGGTAGGCCTCGGCGATGGCCTGCATGCTGGCGTTGGGACGGGCGTCGTCGGCAGCCATTGATGCGAGCGCATCGATGATCGCCTCCATGCCGGGCGCCGAGTCCAGCCGCTGTAGATCGGAAACCTGCATCTGATTTTCAGTCAGCGTGCCAGTCTTGTCCGCACACACCACGTTGACCCGGGCGATGCCCTCGATGGCCGGTAGCTCCTGTACGAGGCAGAGGCGGCGGCCGAGACGAATCACGCCCACTGCGAACGCGACTGACGTCATCAACACGAGGCCCTCGGGGACCATTGGCACGATCGCGCCCACCATGCGCAACACCGATTCCCGCCAGCCGACGTGCGTAGTGAACAACTGGGTGTAGGTGATCAACAGCCCGGCGGGAATCAGCAGATAGGTGATGAACTGCAGGATCTTGTTGATTCCAGTGCGCAATTCCGAGCGCACCAAGGTGAACTTGCTGGCCTCCTTGGCCAGCCGTGCAGCGTAGGCGTCGCGTCCCACCTTCGTGGCCCGATAGGCACCGGCTCCGGCGATGACGAAGCTGCCGGACATCACCCCGTCGCCGGCGTCCTTCAAGACGGGGTCGGCCTCGCCGGTGATCAGTGATTCGTCGACCTCCAGGCCAGACCCCTCGACCACCAAGCCGTCCACGACGACCTGATCGCCGGGGCCCAGCTCGATGATGTCGTCAAGCACCACCTCGCTGGGCAACAACTGAAGTGTGCCGTCGGCCCGACGCACCAACGGCTTGGCCTGCCCGACGATTGCGAGTTCGTCCAGTGTCTGCTTGGCCCGTAGTTCCTGCACCATGCCGACGACACTGTTGGCGATGATCAAAAGCCCGAACAGGCCGTTAATCAGCGAGCCGGTCGCCAGCACGATGGCGAACAGCACACCCAGAATCGCGTTGATCCGGGTGAACACGTTGGCTCGAATGATGTCGGCAACGCTGCGTGTCGCGCGGCCGGGAACGTCATTGGTCTTGCCGTCGGCAACCCGCTGGGCCACTTCGGCGTCGGTGAGCCCGGCGACAAGCGACGTCGACATGAATTGCAAGCCTATCGAGCAAGCCCGGGAATCCGTTGATTCCGATGCCAAAAGTCACTTAAGGCACCCAAAGGGCTGTCGCAGACCGAGGCGAAGCGACGCCTGTTGCAGTATGGGCCGAATGAATTGCAGCGACGTCGCGCGGCTAAGCCTTCACTGGTCTGATGTGTCGCTGGATTGCCGCCTGCACCGCTGCGAACCGAGACCGCGCGCTCATCAGCCGCCTGCTGTTCAGCACGGGGAACGACGATTGCGTCGGACCCCGGGAAGACCAGAGCCTGGTGGTCAGTGTCGAGCCACCGCACCAGGTAAGGTGGCGAGCCGTCCTCGGTGTGCACTTCGGTGATCAATGCGCGCTGTTTCGGCTGTTCGCTTGTTCTGCCCTTGATGACGAGCCAGTCGCCGGCGTTCGCTTTCATCGATCTGCTTCCTCTGTCAATCGGCTTCTATCGTTCAGTTGCAGCGACCATTTCGGGAAGAGCAGTACGCCACCAACCACCGGGCCGAACGTCTATTGCCATGGCGAATTTCGACGTTGAAACTTCCAGGCCAACCGCCAGAATCGTTGGTCCCTGAAGAGACAGACCTTCAACTCCAGCGGTCGACACCGCGTGCAGGAATGCCCGGTGGATTGCATTTACGAGGGAGCTCGTTCGATGTACACCAACCCCGACGAGTGCGTGGATTGCGGTGCATGCAAACCGATCTGCCGCATGGAGGCGATCTATTACAAGACTGATCTGCCGCAGGACCAGGAACAGCACCTCGCCGACAACGCCCCTTGGCTCGCCCGGCGGCGCTGCTAGGTAGGGCGGTTGGCAGTTGACACGCCATTGGTCGCAGCACTGCCAACGACGTCCGCTACACCCGAGCGCAGATGACCGGAATGCGGGCGGATTGAATGACAGCTGAGCTGACTGAACCTAGCAGCATTCCGGCAAACCCACCGCGCCCATGGCTACCGACAACGACCAGCTGCGCAGATTTCGACCATTCGATGAGCTGATGTGCGGGCCGGTCACACACGACAACAGGTCTCACCGGCACGTCCGGGTAGCGCTCCCGCCAT
>JAFAQO010000178.1 GCA_019246375.1 Mycobacterium sp.
TGATGACGGCACTCACCACCGGGCAGTCCATCGTCTTCCCTTCGGTCGTCGATCATTTGGACGCCGAAGACGTCGTCCGCACCGTCGAGCGGGAGCGGGTGGGAGTGGTGACGGTGGTCGGTGATGCGATGACACGACCCTTGGTCACCGCCATCGAGAAGGGCATTGCAGACGTGTCGTCGTTAGCCGTGGTTGCCAATGGCGGCGCACTGCTGACTCCGTTTGTCAAGCAACGTTTGATCGAAGCCCTGCCGAACGCCGTCGTCGTCGATGGCGTCCGCTCGTCAGAGACCGGGTCGCAGATGCACCACATGTCGACGTCAGGGGCGGTGTCGACCGGAACTTTCAACGCCGCACCGGCCACCTTCGTAGCCGCCGACGACTTGGCCGCAATCCTCCGACCCGGCAACGACGGCATCGGCTGGCTGGCGCAGCGAGGCTACGTTCCGCTCGGCTATAAGGGTGACGCGGCCAAAACCGCCAGAACATTCCCGGTGATCGATGGCGAACGGTACGCGGTCCCCGGCGACCGGGCACGCCACCGCGCCGACGGCAGCATCGAGTTACTGGGCCGCGATTCGGTGATGATCAATTCCGGCGGCGAGAAGATCTTCGTCGAAGAGGTCGAAACCGCGATCGCGTCGCACCCCGCGGTCGCCGACGTGGTGGTCGCCGGCCGGCCGAGCGAACGGTGGGGGCACGAGGTCGTGGCCGTGGTTGCCTCGCCGACGGTGCTTATACCGATGCTGAAGAGTTGATTACCCATGCCGCAACGTCTTTGGCTCGCTACAAGCTTCCCAAGGCGATCGTATTTCGTCCGGTCATCGAGCGGAGTCCGTCGGGCAAGGCCGACTACCGCTGGGCGCGCGAACAGGCGCTGGATAGCTGACGGCATAGTCGAGCCGCTCGATGATGGTGGGTTGCCGATCCCGCCGCCCTCGCACATCGTTTGCAACCCATAGCGCTTGCCAGGGTGCTGCAGCGCGTTGACCAAGGTGGTGATGATGCGCACAGCGCTGGCGCCCATCGGGCTAGCGATGCAAGCCGATTCTGAGAGGGTTATGGTGCGGGATCGACATGTGCGTCGGGGTCCCGCTTAATGGCGGAACATTGATGCACCCACCGGGAGGAAAGATAGCCATGGGTGATGACGACGTGCGGGTCGCCCTGCGGCGCCACTGGGCGGCTTCCGACACCAACGACTTTGCGACGGAGCACCAAATCTACCGAGCTGATGCAGTTCTCGAGTATCCCCAATCGGGCGAGCGCATCCGAGGTCGAGCCAACATTGAGGCGTCGCGCGTCGCCCAGCCGAGTACGAAACGCTTCACCGTGCGACGCATGCTTGGCCGTGGCGATCTTTGGATCAGCGAACTCGTCCTGACGTATGACGGGCAAGCCTTTTACGTGGTCAGCATCATGGAATTCGAGGATGGGGAGGTGGTCCGCGAGACGCAGTACTTTAGCGAGGCGTTCGAGCCGGGGACATCTCGGGCTCAATGGGTCGAACGAATGGAATAAGCGGTATGGGGTCAGTCGGACTGCGCCGGTGTCTTTCGCCCAGGCCAGTGTTCGTACGTCATCACCGCAACGCGGCTTCCCATCGCACCGCAAGCGAAAACCCCTCGGTCAGTTCGATAGAACCGCTGGGGCGGAAGGTGATCGGATCGGGGCCCATCGCTGACCGGTTCCAGCCATTCGCCTGGCGGCAGTACGTTGAACCCGATCCGGACGACCAGGTCATACGACGACATCCCAGGAAACTCAATGCCGGCATGGTGCCGTGTTTTGCTGGTGCCACCGTCGGCGCCGATGAAGTACTTGGCCGTCAGATCGTAGGCACCGTCCGGGCCGGCGATATGTACCGTGACGCCGTCTTCATCCTGTTCGAAACTGGTCAGGGCGTGACCCCAACGAATGTCCGCGTCGTATTCGCCGGCGCGCTCGGCAAGCACCTGAACAAGCCCCCGCTGTTGAACGGGGATCACGAACAACTGAGACTCGGGCACCACCGCGAGATCCAATGGAAAACCCGAGAACATGGAGCGGGGAGCGGGTGTCGGCGGCTCCGTCGTACCGGTGAGCGCGCTGTACAGACCACGGTGATCAAGAATCCGAGCCGCTTGGCCCACAATACGATTGACCCGCGGCTGCGGGTTAGGGCCGGGCATCGGATCCAACACCACCGGCCGGATCCC
>JAFAQO010000182.1 GCA_019246375.1 Mycobacterium sp.
TCACCGAACCGCTTGACGAAACGCGCGGTTTTGCCGCTGGTCAGCCCGGCCATGTCCTGCCAGACCAGCACCTGCGCGTCGCAGTTCGGTCCGGCGCCGATGCCGATCGTCGGAATGGTCAGCTTGCCGGTGATCTGGGTGGCCAAATCGGCCGGGACCATCTCCATCACGACGGAGAAGGCGCCGGCTTCGGCGACGGCGATCGCGTCGGCAATGGTCTGCTCGGCGGCATCACCGCGACCCTGCACCCGGAAGCCACCCAGACTGTTGACGCTTTGCGGGGTAAATCCGATATGGGCCATGACCGGGATCCCGGCCCTGCTCAGGCAGACGATCTGCTCGGTCACCCGCTCACCGCCCTCAAGCTTGACGGCGTGCGCGCCGGCCTCCTGCATGAAGCGGGTAGCGGCGGCCAGCGCGGCCGTCGGTCCTGCCTCATAGCTGCCGAACGGTAAGTCGGCGACGACGAGCGCGTGCGGGGCGCCCCGTACCACGCCGCGAACCAGCGGAATCAGTTCGTCGATCGAGATCGGCACCGTGGTGTCGTAGCCGTAGACGACATTGGCGGCGGAATCACCGACCAGCAGCACCGGAATCCCGGCGTCGTCGAAGATGCGGGCGGTGGAGTAGTCATAGGCCGTCAGCATGGCCCACTTGTGGCCCTCGGCCTTCATCTTCTGCAGGTGATGGATGCGGACCTTGGTTCGCGGTGCGGCGCCGGCAGCTTTCGTCGCGGGGCCGTAAACAGTCTGCTCAGACATCATTGTCCCTAGTGATCATCGGTTCGATCCTCGTGGCCGGATACGGTCCCCGGGTTCGTATGACAGTGCCAAGTTTGCCACCTAACGCCGCGCTTGGACACCACGGGTCCAATGGGCTTCGTCACAGCCATGGCGGTTGGACGATTCGGATGTCGCCGGCAAACCCCCGTCCCGGTTTCCGTCCTCAAGGCGATCGCTGAGACGAATTCCGTTGCAAAGCCAGGAGCGTCTCGGCGACCGCCGGGTCGCCGAGACGCTGGACCGACGCATGGCAGCATGGATTCTCATGGGCCTGTCTCGCCGCGACAAGATCGCGCGCACAACGCTGATCTTGATCGTGATCGCCGCGGTCGCCATGGCCGGCTGTACTCGCGTGGTCGGCGGGCGCCCGAAGCTGGCCGGGCCGAAGATCGGCCAGCCGCTGGCGTGGGGTCTATGTCGGGTCGTCAGTGGCACCGCGGTCAAGCTGCCGGGCGGCGCTCAGTGCGGCAAGGTCGCCGTGCCGGTCGACTACAACTACCTCCGCGGCGATGCCGCGGTGCTCGCGCTGATTCGCTTCCCGGCGACCGGAAAAAAGATCGCGTCGCTGATCATCAACCCCGGCGGTCCCGGCGAGTCGGGAATCGAGGCCGCGGTCAGCATTGTGCAGGCGTTGCCGCCGCAGGTCCGCGAACACTTCGACCTGGTGGGCTTCGACCCGCGTGGAGTCGCGTCGTCGCGGCCCGCGATCTGGTGCAACTCTGACGCCGAAAATGACCGGCAGCGTACCGAGCCGCAGGTCGATTACAGCCCCGCCGGCGTGGCGCACATCGAGGGCGAGACCAAGGCCTACGTCGGCCGCTGCGTCAAAAAAATGGGTACCAAGTTCCTCGCCAATGCCGGGACCGTCAATGTCGCAAAGGATCTGGACGCGGTCCGCGCCGCGGTGGGCGACGCCAAACTGACCTTCCTGGGCTACTCCTACGGAACCCGCATCGGCTCAGCCTATGCGGAGGCCTATCCGCAGAATGTGCGCGCGATGATCCTCGACGGCGCCGTCGATCCCAATGCCGATCCCGTCGAGCAAGACTTGCGCCAGGCCAAGGGATTCCAGGACGCGTTCAATGCCTATGCCGCCGACTGCGCCAAAAATCCGGCCTGCCCGCTGGGTACCGACCCGGCCAAAGCGGTCGACGTCTACCACAGCCTGGTCGACCCCCTGGTCGACAAGAACAATCCATTGGTGGGAAAGCCGGCACCCACCGACGATCCGCGCGGATTGAGCTACAGCGACGCGATCGTTGGCACCATCATGGCGCTGTACACACCGACGCTGTGGCACCACCTCACCGACGGCTTGACCGAGTTGACCCATCATCGTGGTGACACCTTGCTCGCCTTGGCCGACATGTACATGCGCCGCAATCCACACGGCCACTACACCAACGCCACCGATGCGCGGGTGACGGTCAATTGCGTCGACGAGCCTCCCGTCAAAGACCGGGCCAAGGTCGTCGACGAAGACCGCCGCTCTCGTGAGATAGCACCATTCATGAGCTACGGGGAATTCACCGGGCACGCGCCACTGGATGCCTGTGCATTTTGGCCTGTCCCGCCGACGACTAGACCGCACATCATTTCGGCACCGGGCCTGGCGCCGACCGTGGTGGTGTCGACCAGCCATGACCCGGCGACTCCCTATACAGCAGGCGTCGATCTGGCGAAGCAACTTCGGGGCGCGCTGCTTACCTTCGACGGCACTCAGCACACGGTCGTGTTTCAGGGCAACCGCTGCGTCGACAACTTCGCGACGGCGTATCTGATTCACGGCACCGTGCCGCCGCCCGGTGCTAAGTGCTGACGCGGGCAATTGAGCCTGGCAACATCACCGGAGCCCGAAGCTGCGGATGCGAGATCAAGGTGTGACCTACCGCCGCACCGGGAGCACCTTACGCATGCGACGATGTGAGCCATGTGGCGCATGAGACAATTGAGCTCAGCGCTGCTTTTATTGTGCCTGCTGGCACCGGGCGTTGCAGCCAAGCCGCCCGCCGGCGCCACCCCGGAGTCCGGCGCAGACGCGACCCCGACCGCCGTGGCGCCGCAACCGGCCGTCGTTCCCCGGCTGAACTGGGGCAGTTGTGGCCGGATCGTGGACGACACCAGTGACATCCCCAGCGCACGCTGTACCACTGTGCCCGTGCCGGTCGACCACAACGATCCTGGCGGCCCGCAGATGCAATTGGCGCTGATCCGGATTCCGGCGACCGGCAAGCGCATCGGAGCGCTGCTGATTAATCCGGGCGGCCCCGGCGCGTCCGCCGTCGACAGCGTCGCCGGCCTGGGAGCAGCGCTGGCCGGCAGCGAGATCAGCCGCCTTTTCGATCTGGTGGGGTTCGACCCCAGGGGCGTCGGCCATTCCACCCCGGCAGTCCGTTGCCGTACCGACGCCGAGTTCGACGCTTACCGGCGCGAACCGCAAGTCGATTACAGCCCGGCCGGTGTGGCGCACATCGAGCAGCTCAATCGGCAGTTGGCTCAGGGCTGCGTCGACCGGATGGGTCTGGGGTTCCTGGCGAATGTCGGCACCGCTTCGGCCGCGCGCGATATGGATGTGGTGCGTCAGGCGCTGGGGGAGCAGCAGATCAACTACCTCGGTTTCAGTTACGGCACCGAGCTGGGCACCGCCTACGTCGAGCAGTTCGGCGACCATGTGCGGGCCATGGTTCTCGACGGCGCTATCGACCCCACCGTCGGACCGGTCCAGGACAGCATCAACCAGATGGCCGGCTTCCAGGACGTGTTCAACGACTACGCCGCGGATTGTGCGCGTTCGGCCGGCTGTCCGCTGGGCACCGAGCCCACCAAGTGGGTCAGCCGCTATCACGAGCTGGTCGACCCGCTGGTCAACACGCCCGGTAAGACGTCGGACCCGCGCGGGCTGAGCTATGCCGACGCGACCACCGGGACCATCAACGCGCTGTATACCCCGCAGTACTGGAAGTACTTGACCAGCGGGCTGCTCGGGCTGCAGCGCGGCACCGAGGCCGGGGACTTGCTGATGCTCGCCGATGAGTACGAAGGCCGCGACAAGTCAGGGCACTACGACAACGGCCAGGACGCGTTCAACGCGATCCGTTGCGTCGACGCGCCGTCGCCGACCGATTCGGCGACCTGGGTCGACGCCGATCGCCAGATCCGCCAGGTCGCTCCCTTCCTCAGCTACGGGCAGTTCACCGGTTTCGCACCGCGCGATCTGTGCGCGCTGTGGCCGGTGCCGGCGACGTCGGCGCCGCACGCGGCCGCGCCGGTGGGGCCGGGCAAGGTCGTCGTGGTTTCCACCACGCACGACCCGGCCACTCCCTATCAGGCCGGTGTCAACCTGGCCCATCAGCTCGGCGCAGCGCTGATCACTTATGACGGGACCCAGCACACCGCGGTGTTCAGCGGTAACCGATGCATCGACTCGGCGGTCGTGCGGTATTTCGTCAGCGGCGCGGCGCCGCCGGAGAACTTACGTTGTTAGAGCCGGCGGCGGCCCGGCAGTTAGTGGCGGTTCTGGAATGGTTCACGCACCGCAGTCGGCGCTGTTGACCTTGTTGCCGCTGACCATCTTGCAGAACGGGAAGCCCTGATCCGCGCCAGCGACGCTGAGAGTCAGTCCGCGTCCACCGTCAACGAGTGTGGCGGTGGCGTAGCTACCGTCAGGCTGGTTTCCGTAGGCGGTGGTGTCCGGCTGCGATGGCGGACCCTGCACGTAGGTGAAGCGGAAGTTCACCGTGCGCGTGTTGGTGACCTCGACGGCACTACCGTCGGGGTTGATGGTCAGACCCTCCCCGTGGGCATGCCATGAGCCGACGAATGGACCACCGGCCTCTGAGAAGGGTTGGCCCAGGCTCGCCTGCCCCCCGCCGGGCTCGGCCTGTGCCACAGGCGCGACAGCTGTTGCGACAATGCACAGCGCCGCGACCAGCGATTTCTTCTTCATACCTAAGCCGTCCTTCCTCTAGGGCGAATTAC
>JAFAQO010000186.1 GCA_019246375.1 Mycobacterium sp.
GGATTCGCTTAGCCAACTTGGTTTGGCTCATGCGCGGCACCCAGAACCGCCATGGCACGATAGCCCCGCTGCCGGTCGGCTGCTGAACGCGGTCCTTGCCCGGGCAGGGCAGCTAAAAGACGAGTTGGGGGCTCTTGCCAATCGTCACCTCGGCGGCGCACTCACTGGCAGCGGCCATGTCCTGGAATTGAAAACCTCGATCGCCCGCGCTGTGCTGGATTGGTTCAAGAGTGGCTACGGCAATTGACGCCGTGCTAGCGGCCTCGCTTGATGCCCGCGCCGACAACGCACCGGCGCAGTGGCGACCGTGGCGATGACGAGATCACCAAGACACGAGTTAGCGATGGCCAAAGCACCTGCTGTGAAGCACACAATCCCGGGTACGGCTTTTGCAGTGGAGCGCTGGCCTGGAAGGGCCTATCCGCTGGGTGCCACCTATGACGGATCAGGCACCAACTTCGCGCTCTTCAGCGAGGTAGCCGAGTGCGTGCAGCTATGCCTGTTTTATGCAGACCGCGGGGAGGCCAGGGTAGAGCTGACCGAGGTCGACGACTTCGTGTGGCACGCATTTCTGCCTCATGTGCAGCCCGGTCAACAGTATGGGTATCGGGTAGACGGTCGCTACGATCCGGCCGGGGGATACCGGTGCAATCCTCACAAGCTGCTGCTGGATCCGTACGCGAAAGCAATCGACGGCACCTTTGAGTGGGATCAGTCGCTTTTCGGGTACAACTTCGGCGATCCGGACAGTCGCAACGACGACGACTCAGCGCCGCGCATGCCTAAATCGGTGGTGATCAATCCATTCTTCGACTGGGGCGTCGACCGTGCGCCCAGGCGCGGGTACGCCGACACGGTCGTCTACGAGGCACACGTCGAAGGCTTGACCCTGACCCATCCCGATATCCCCCGGCGCGACCGAGGGACCTACGCGGCTATAGGCAACCCGATCATCGTGGAGCACCTACTGAGGCTCGGCGTTACCGCGATCGAATTGATGCCGGTGCACCACTTCGCCAACGATTCGACACTGGTCGACAAGGGGTTGTCAAACTACTGGGGGTACAACACAATCGGATTCTTCGCCCCCGATTTCAAGTACAGCTCCAGCACCACACCGGGCGGTCAGGTGCAGGAGTTCAAGGCTATGGTGCGAACGCTGCACGAAGCCGGTATCGAGGTGATTCTGGACGTTGTCTACAACCACACCGCTGAGGGCAACCACTTGGGACCCACCGTGTCGATGCGGGGGATCGACAACGCCGCCTACTACCGCCTTGTCGACGGCGATCGACAACATTACATGGACTACACAGGCACCGGTAACAGCCTCAACGTCGGGCATCCGCGGTGCCAGCAGTTGATTATGGATTCGCTGCGGTACTGGGTGACCGAGATGCATGTCGACGGCTTCCGCTTTGGCTTAGCCGCTACGCTCGCTCGCGAGTTCTACGAAGTTGACCGGCTGGCAACCTTTTTCGAGTTAGTACAGCAAGACCCTGTGGTCAGCCAGGTGAAGCTGATCGCCGAGCCGTGGGACGTCGGGCCGGGTGGCTACCAGGTGGGTAACTTTCCACCCCAGTGGACCGAATGGAATGGCAAATACCGAGACACGGTCCGCGACTACTGGCGTGGCGAGCCTGCCATCCTCAGCGATTTCGCCTCCCGACTGACCGGGTCGGCCGACCTCTATGAGCGCAGTGCTCGGCGACCGGTCGCTTCGATCAACTTTGTCACCGCACACGACGGGTTCACGTTGCGAGACCTGGTGTCCTACAACGATAAACATAACGAAGCTAACGGGGACGACAATAAGGACGGCGAAAGCGACAACAAGTCGTGGAACTGCGGCGTGGAAGGTGCCACAGATGACGCAGACGTCAACGCGCTACGGTCGCGGCAGCAGAGGAACTTTCTTGCCACGCTCCTATTGTCGCAAGGCGTTCCGATGATCCTGCATGGTGACGAGCTGGGCCGTACGCAGGGTGGCAACAACAACGGTTACTGCCAGGACAACGAGATCACGTGGGTGCATTGGGACAAGCCTGACACTGAGCTGACGGAGTTCACCGCCTCGGTCGCCGCACTGCGCGCCGCTCACCCGGTGTTTCGCCGTCGCGGCTTCTTCAACGGCCTACCGGTGCGCCGCCGCGGCGCGCACCGACTAACGGATATCTCCTGGTTCGCTCCGGATGGATCGGAGATGAGCGACGAGGATTGGGATTGGGATTTCGGTAAGGCGGTCGCAGTGTATCTCAACGGCTTGGGCATTCGCGAGCTTGACCAGCGCGGACAGCGGGTGACCGATGATTCGTTTTTTCTCTGTTTCAACGCCCATCACGAAGCGACCGATTTTATCCTTCAACCATCGGAATTCGCACCCGCGTGGCTTGTTGTGCTTGACACCGCTGACCCCACCGGGGTCCCCCTGGGGCCCAATTCGGTCACGGCGGGCGCCACTGCGCGAGTGGCGGCTCGAGCAATGATGGTTTTGCAGGCCGGCTTCCAGTGACGCACACGTGACGGTCGGACACCGACAGACACCGACACGACCCGGCTGTGGCCGTCACCCTCGGTTGGGCGAATGCGTGACGCGCCGCAGGCGCTTTAGTCGGTCGCCGGTTTATGAGCGACGATCGCCACGGCCGTCAACCGTTCGCGGTGGTTGCGGAAAGTGCGGCGCATGATCAGCACTCGGCGGCGCGCATCGCGATGGGTGAGTAAATTTTTGGTGAACCGCAGTGGCCCCAGTAGACCCTCGTCGGCGATCAGCCGCCGCGGCTGCAACAGCGCCATCGGCGCGGTCGCAACATGGTCGACGACCAACCCGTGGTCTGCGAGCAGTTGCGTCCATTCGGCTACCGTCAGCGGGCGGGCATTGACTTTGATCGCACGGGCCAGCGACTGCCGAACGTCTGCCTTGACCTCGTCGGAGATGCTGTCCGGTGTCAGCGCGAGCTCGTGGATGGCGTAGCGCCCGCCCGGTCGCAGCACCCGCGACGCCTCGGTGACGATACTGTGCTTGGCCCCAACGCTCTGCATGGTCAGCATCGCCTCGCCGATGACGACGTCGGCGGCGGCGTCGGGCAATCGGGTATCGGCGGCGTCGGCGATCCGCACATCCTCATGTCGTGCCCCGTGTTCCCGCAGGATGCCACGAACCGATGCGGCCGCATCGGGGTCTTGCTCGGCGCCGAGATACGAACGGGGGTGGCGCGCCAGGATTTCGGTCGCGGTGCGCCCCAACCCAGGAGCCAGCTCCAGCACGTCAGCATCGGCAACGCCGGCGCGGCTCAACATCGTGCGGGTGAGCTCAATACCGCCCGGCCGCAGCACCCGCTTACCCAGCCGTGCCAATAGCCAGTGGCCCTGCACGGCGTGTCCGCGCGTTGCGCCAACGGAAAGACCTTTTCGGGACGGCGGGCCATCAGACCGCCTGTCGCACGGAGGGCGTCAGCGGCAGGATTTCCCGTTTCTGGTGCACGGTCAAATAGCGCAACCCTTCTGGGCCCGCCGAGAACTGGCGTCGCGAACGCTTCGGCAGCCAGAGCAAGGCGCCTGGGACGAGGTCGATCACGCCGTGCTCGGTGGTGAGCCGCCCGCTGCCGGACAACACATGAATCAAGACGTCGACGTTCGCCCCGGCGTGGGCGTCGATCCCGCCATGAGGCGCAAGCGCGATGACGTTGGAGTCCAGGTCGCGGTCACGAACTTCTAGCTTCCACACCGCCCCGGTCGCGTCGTTGTCGACCGCCTCGATGTCGGTGGTGTTGGTCAGCAGCCGGGGCAGCGGAGTAGTGGTGAGTTTGGTGATCCGGATCCGCCACACCGCCGGGCCCTTCTCGAGGTACTCCCAGCCGTAGCTGCCTGGAAGATCGGCTTCGAACTCGTCGTGCAGGTGTTTGGGGTCGTGGTTATTGACCAGCACGAACGACTCGCCGATCGACATTGCGGCATAAGTGGCGAAGATAGTCGGATGCTTGTCCGGTTTGCGCAGCTGCCGGACGTCAAGCTCGTTGTCTGCCATGTTTTTTCGGACTCTCCGTAGTTTTTACAAATGCCGTTGTGTAAACTTTAGCGCATGACATACGTGATCGGAAAGCCGTGTGTTGATGTGATGGACCGGTCCTGCGTGGAGGAGTGCCCGGTGGATTGCATCTACGAGGGCGGCCGCGCTCTTTACATTCACCCCGACGAATGCGTGGACTGCGGAGCCTGCGAGCCCGTCTGTCCAGTCGAGGCGATCTATTACGAGGACGACCTTCCCGAAGATTTGCAGCCCTATCAAGAGGACAATGCGGCGTTCTTCACCGAAACGCTCACGGGTCGTGACGAGCCGCTTGGCTCGCCGGGCGGAGCCGCCAAGATCGGTCCGCTCGGCGTCGACACGCCATTGGTGGCTAGCCTGCCGAGAGCAGATGCGTCTTGAGAAGAGATATCGTCAGGTCGTCCGAGGAATCCGCCGATCGCCGTAGTGACGTGCTGCGGGTGTTGAGAGTTGCGAATGCTCCGATGAGCATTGTGGCGATCGCCGAGGAGCTGGACGTGCACCCCAACACCGTCCGCTTCCACCTGGACACCCTGTTCCGCAGTGGCCGAGTGGAGCGCGTCGAGCCGGACCGCGGCAGTCCGGGGCGTCCACCGCTGATGTTTCGGGCCGTCCGGCAAATGGACCGCGGGGGACCGCGGCGGTACCGGCTGCTCGCCGAAATCCTCGCGACGGCGTTTGCCGCTGACACCGATCCGAGCACCAAGGCACTGGCCGCCGGACGGGCGTGGGGGCGGCGGCTGGATTTTCGCTCGGCAAATAGCGGCGCGGCCGGGGCTGAGGAGTCGATCGACCACCTTGAGGGGCTGCTCGACGAGCTCGGGTTCGCGCCCGAGCGCCGCGAAACGGATGGGCAGCGACAAATCGGGCTGCGGCACTGCCCTTTTCTGGAAGTCGCCGAAGCCCGAACCAGCGTGGTTTGCCCGGTCCACTTAGGTCTCATGCAAGGAGCGCTGGAAAACTGGGGTGCGCCGGTCGCTGTCGATCGGCTCGACGCGTTCGCCGAACCTGATCTTTGCCTCGCCCACCTCGTCGAAGGAGCAAGCCGATGAGCACCGGCCCGGCGATTGCGGTGGCCGTCACCTTCGTCTGGCTTGGGATGGTCGCGGCAATCTCTTTTCTCGAAGCGCCGCTGAAATTTCGCGCACCCAACGTCACGCTGCAGATTGGACTGGGAATCGGCCGCCTGGTCTTTCGTGCGCTCAACCGCGTCGAGATCGTCTTCGCCATTGTCATCGTGGCGGTCATCGCCGCCAGGCCACCAGCGGTCGGTGTCATCGCGGCTTTTGCGATTGCGCTGGTCACCCTGGCCGTGCAGTTGGCGGTGGTGCGGCCCCGGCTGAACCGCCGTTCGGACAAGGTGCTGGCCGGCCTCAATGCTCCCCGCTCCCGGGGGCATTACGCCTATGTCGGTTTGGAGGCGGCCAAGGTGATCGCATTGGTCGCGGCCGGGACTCTTCTACTATCCAGCTGAGAGACTTCAGACCACTAGACGAGGAGATCGATGGAATCCATCTCGCTGACCGGCCTGGCGGCTGAGAAGCTGGCTGAGGCGCAAAAGTCGCACAGCGGGCGCGCGGCGCACACAATCCATGGCGGCCACACCCACGAATTGCGACAGACCGTGCTGGCTCTGCTCGCCGGGCACGACCTGTCCGAACACGACAGTCCGGGTGAGGCGACGCTGCAAGTGCTGCAGGGGCATGTGCGGCTGACCGCCGGCGCGGACGCGTGGGAAGGCAAAACGGGCGACTACGTCGCGATACCGCCGCAGCGGCACGCCTTGCAGGCCGTCGAGGACTCGGTGGTCATGCTGACCGTGTTGAAGAGCCTTCCCTCGACGTAGCGAACACCGGTGTTGTCGACGCCGTGGTCTCGGCAAATTGGACTGCGCGTGCCGATCGTCAATGCGCCGATGGGCGGGGTCGCCGGCGGACGGCTGGCCGCAGCAGTCACTGCGGCCGGCGGCCTGGGCATGGTCGGCATGGGCAGTGCCGGGTCGGTGGTGTCGCTGGGATCCGAGCTGCAGCACGTGCGCGGGATGTTCGGAATCGGATTGGTGGACTGGGTAATTCGCAAGGAGCCTGGACTGCTCGACACTGCGCTGGCCGCAAGTCCCACCCTGCTTTCGGTCAGTTTCTGCGCTGACTGGTCGTGGGTCGATCAGGCGCATGACGCGGGAATCCTCACCGCGACACAGGTTTACGACAGTGCCGAGGCGCTGCGGGCGCAGGATGCCGGTATCGACGTGCTGGTGGCGCGGGGCGCCGAGGGTGGCGGCCATGGCGAGGTGAAGGTCGCCACGCTGCCGTTGCTTGACGCGGTTTTGGACGTCGTAGCTGTTCCGGTGCTAGCGGCTGGTGGAATCGCTTCGCCGCGAAGCCTCGCCGCCGTGCTGGCCGCCGGTGCCGGCGGGGCATGGCTCGGTACGTGCCTGTCGGCGTGTTCGGAGGCCTTGACGAGCGACGGCGGGCGGCGGGCCCTGATCGCGGCCGGGGAGACCGACACCACGACCACGCGGGTGTTCGACATCGGTCAAGACCGTCCATGGCCGGCGCGGTTTCCGTCCCGAGTGCTGGCCAATGACTTCGTCGCGCAGTGGGCGGGCCGGGAGGGCGCACTCGCTGCTGACCCGGGCGCGCGTACTGAGCTCATCGCTGGAATCGCCGACGACGATCGGCGGATCGCGCCGGTCGACGCCGGGCAGGGTGTCGCGATGGTCACCCGTGTCGCGCCGGCGGGTCAGGTCGTCGAGCAGCTGTGCTCCGGGGCCGAACAGCTGCTCACCGGCTGGGGACGCACCGACTAGCCGGTCCCGGTTGTCAGCACCACACAGCAGCGTGGTGG
>JAFAQO010000553.1 GCA_019246375.1 Mycobacterium sp.
CACCAACGCCTGGGTGTCGGAATCGTTGGGCCGCGTGCGAGTCAGCCTGCACGACGCACAAAGTTCACCCGCTCCCCCGCCGTTTTTGTTCACTGGGACGAGCCAATTGCACTCGGCCAGATGCAAATTGGCGCACAGCTGATAATCACTGGCGTCGACGGCGCCGGCGTGTTCACTGTCGGGACCCTCTGCGATCACCAGCAAGGCCATCTTCTCGGGAGAAAAGCCCAGTGCACTGCCGCACGACAGGCATATCGAGTTTTCGAATGTCAGGTGTTGGCCGCACGTGGGACAGACGAAATCACGCATGCAGCACTTCCCCTTCGCAGGGCACGACGTCGACGGCGACGTCGATGGCGCTGTCCTTGGAGTTCGTATAGATGATGCCACGCAGGGGCGGCACGTCCGCGTAGTCGCGCCCACGGCCCACGATGATGTAGCCCTCGTCGACCATCTGGTCGTTGGTGGGATCAAGCCCCAGCCACCGGTTGTCCGGGGTCCACACCGCCGCCCAGGCGTGGGTGGCGTCGACGCCGATCATCCGTTCCTTACCCGGCGGTGGGTCGGTGGCCAGGTATCCCGACACATAGCTGGCGGCCAGACCGTTGGCCCGTAGACAAGCGATCGCCAAGCGGGCGAAATCCTGGCACACCCCGGCGCGCGCCGCCAGCACCTCGGCCACTTGCGTCGAGATTGTCGTCGAGCCGCGGCGGTAGGTGAAGTCGGTGTAGATGCGCGAACCCAGATCGCGCAGCACCTCGATCAATGGGCGCCCGGGAGCGAAGCTGGGTGCGGCGTAGTGGCGGACGGCACTGGTGATCTCCGGCGGGTCCAGGTCGAGGGCGAATTCGGTGGCCAGCGCGCCCTCCGGGCCGACCGGGCGGGCCGTCTCCCAGGGCGCGTGTGCCGGTTCGCTGTCGTACAGGTCGGCGGGCTGCGGGTCGACCTCGACGACGGAGCTGCTGATCACTGTCAGGGCCCCGTGCGGCTCGGTGACGTGGAAATAGCTGCTGAGGTTTCCGTAGGCGTCGCGGCTGACGGAGCTGTCGGCGGGTGATGGCTCGATCAGTAGCTCCTGGGACAGGCAACGCTGCCGCGCGGTGTCGCGCGGGGTGAGAAAGCCGCGCCCGTAGGAACTGGTCACCACATCGGAGTAGCGGTATTCGGTGCGGTGAGTGACCCGGTACCGGCGAGTGGCCGTCATGGCACCACACGACGCCGGTCAGGCCCCCACAGCGGTTGCATCGCGCCCGGCAGTGAGAGTTGGGTGGCGGTGATGACGCCGGACAACTCGCGCAGCCCGGCGTGCATACCGTCGAGCAAATCGGCCAATTCGGTGCGCTCCCCCGCCGGGTTGACCTCGTCGAGATCCGCCGGGTCGAGCCGGCGCAGCCGGGTACTGATCTCCTCGACCAACCGTTCGGCCCGCGACGAGCCGGACGCCCCGGGAAGCGTTCTCAAGTGGGCCCGGAGCCGTTCCAACTGATACACCAGCGACCGCGGGTTCTCGACGTCGAGAATCACCAGATCGGCCATAGCGGCAACACTAACGGTGCCCACATTGCGCCGAAGGTAGATCACCGACGACTCGCAGGCCACCAGCAGTGACTCGATAACCGTTTGCTCAGTGGACCGGCTACGGGCCCTGGCCAGGGTGGCACGCAGCAACGTGGTTAACCATATGCTGCGCTCGATCCGCTTGCCGATGTCAGTCATCGTCCAATCGACGTCGCGCACCACCGACTCTGCCGCCACACCGGACAGCGCCAGCATCCCGCCCAGCGTCTGGGCATGCGCCGCTGCCAGCGCAGCGTCGTCGACCGGTGAGACGGCAATGTCGCCGCCCCGGGGTGACAGCTGTGCCAGCGCGCGCTCGACACCGCCGAGCACCATCCACGTGTCGTTGGACATCTGGTCGCGCACCGACCGCGCCGCCTCGCCGAGGCGCTGCACCGACTGCGCCAACGATCCCGAACGCTCCCGGTCGACGGTCAGCGACCACAGCAGCCGAGGTGCTGTGGCAAACAGGTCCGGGCCGTCGGTGTCGGTGCCGGTGAGCTGCCCGAGCGCAGTCAGCAGCATCGGCACGCTTTGGCTGCCGTCGGAATCCGGCCGATGCCGGAATTCGTGGTAACGCTCGCGAGTGACCGTCAGCAACCGGGCCATGCTCTCGGCGCGCTCGGCGTAACGGCCCAGCCAGAACAGGTCGGACAGTACCCGCGGCGAGCTGATGCCGCGGGTGCCGCCGGGTTTGGCCGTCGCGAGCGCTTCCGGTGGGGCGGTTTTCACCGTCAGCTCCGCCTGGGCCCGCGTCGGCGGACGCACCCAGATGTCTTTGGCCGCAAGAGTTTGCAACCTGTATGCGGCGTCTCCGGGAGCAAGCAGATACCCCAGCCCGCCGCCCATCGCGGCATAGCCGCCGTGCTGTGAGACGGTGAACAACCGAATGCCCACGCTTGCCGACGCCAAGCTGCCGGGGTAGTGGCCGGTCGGCGCCGACGAGAACTGCGGCAGTTCCCGGCCTACCCACTGCCAGGGCGCCGCCTCGATGCGCGCGGCCAGCTCCTCGCGCTGTGTCGACGACAGCGCCGGCCCGACGATGGACTCCCTGCCTGCGATCGATTCGACCAGCAGCGACGGCAGATTGCTGAGCATGTGTGAGCGCTCGGCGTCGATACCCCCCCAGTACGAGGGGACGGCGCGCAGCAGGGGGGTTTCATCGAGCAGCTGATGCGCCAACTCGGGCAGAAACCGCAGCACCCCAGGGCTTTCCAGGATGCCGATGCC
>JAFAQO010000555.1 GCA_019246375.1 Mycobacterium sp.
GACAGTGGGGACATCGGCGCGCGCGGCGAACTCCCTCGCGCGCTCTCCGGCCGACGATGCCATTACCTGGTAGGCGACTATGAGTGCTAGCGCGGTAGCTAGCGACAGCCACAGCAGCGCTTTGCGGTTCATCAGCGCCGCTCCTCCACATCGCTTCGCTCTGCATCGGCGCCGGCGGTATTCATCAGCGCCGCTCCTCCGCATCGCTTCGCTCTGCATCGTCGCCGGCGGTATTCATCAGCGCCGCTCCTCCTCATCGCTTCGCTCTGCATCGTCGCCGGCGGTGCTCATGACTTGTCCAGGTACTCGACACGGTCGGTGCCGGTAAAAGGTGCCGCCAGCAGCGCCAATCGCGGATCCGCGGGCTGCTTCTCGTAGACCCGCTCGCAGAAGTCCCGCGCCGCCTCGATAACCTGCCGGTGTTCGGCCAGCGACAGCAGCCGCAGAGTGATCGCTCGGCCGGATTGGCTGCGGCCCAACACATCTCCTTCTCGGCGGTCCTTGAGGTCAAGGTCGGCCAGCGCGAACCCGTCGAGCGTCCCGGCGACCGCACGCAGTCGGTGACCCGCTCTCGAATTCGGGGAAACCCAGCTCGCCAGCAGGCACAGGCTGGGATGCGCTCCGCGGCCGATGCGGCCCCGCAGCTGATGCAATTGACTGATACCGAACCGGTCGGCGTCCATCACCAACATCACGGTCGCGTTGGGAACATCGACGCCGACCTCAATGACGGTGGTGCACACCAGCACATCGATCTCACGGCCGCGAAACGCGGACATCACCGCATCCTTCTGCTCGGTGGCCAGCCGCCCGTGCATGAGCCCCAACCGCAGCCCGGCCAGCTCGTGGCGGCGCAGACGGGCGAAGAGCTCCTCGGCTGTCGCCGAGGGCCTTCCGTTTTCTTCGTCCTGCCCCGCGTCGTCGGTGTCGTCGATCCGGGGCGCCACCACATAGGCTTGGCGCCCGGCAGAAACCTCTTCGGTGATGCGCTGCCAAGCGCGGGCCAGCCATGCCGGCTTGTCCTTGACGAAAATCGCGGTGGTGGTGATCGGCTGTCGCCCCCGGGGAAGTTCACGCAGCGTAGAGGTCTCGAGATCACCGTAAACCGTGAGCGCCACCGTACGAGGGATCGGCGTCGCCGTCATGACCAGCAAGTGAGGCGTGATGCCCGAAGGCGCCTTCGCCCGCAACCGATCTCGCTGCTCGACACCGAACCGGTGCTGCTCGTCGACCACTACCATGCCCAAGCGGTGAAACTGCAACGCGTCCTGCAGCAGCGCATGAGTGCCGACGACGATACCGACCTCACCGCCGGTGATCTCGGACCGGATCTGCTTCTTCTGAGCCGGGGATGTCGATCCGGTGAGTAACGCCACCCGGGTCGCGTTGTCCTCGCCGCCGAGCTGGCCACCCATCGCCAGCGGTCCAAGGACGTCTCGGATTAATCGAACATGTTGTGCAGCAAGGACTTCGGTTGGTGCCAAAAGCGCGCACTGGTAGCCGGCATCGACCATCTGCAGCATCGCCAGCACGGCGAGGATAGTCTTGCCCGAACCCACCTCACCTTGTAGCAGGCGGTTCATCGGGCGGGTTGACCCGATTTCGGCGGAAAGCACGCCCAGCACGTCGCGCTGGCCGGCGGTCAACTCGAACGGCAACTGATGCAGCAACTGATACGCCAACCCGTCGTGGCGCGGCGATGCCGCCGGCCCGGATTGCGACAGCTCGCCGTGGCGGCGGGTGACCAGCGCCCACTGCAGGCCGACGGCTTCGTCGAAGGTGAGCCGCTCGCGGGCGCGTCGCCGTTCGGTTTCGCTTTCGGCCAGGTGGATGGCGCGCAGTGCCTCGTCTTCGGACACCAGTCTGTGCTCTTCACGCAGCTTCGCGGGCAACGGATCCGGCACCGGATCGAGCACCTCGAGCACCTGGCGCACGCAGGCGAAAATGTCCCAGCTCTGGAGTTTCGTGCTGGCCGGATAGATCGGGTAGCAGCGGCGTTCGAACGCCTCCTGCAAGACCTCGCCGCTGACCGCTTGCGATGCGTCGGCGATCTTGCGCAGCGAGTTGCTGCCGCGGTTTTTGCCATCCGGCGAGTCGAGGATGAGGAACGCCGGGTGCGTCAGCTGAATGGCGCCGCGAAAGAACCCGACTTCCCCGGACAGCATCACCCGCGTGCCTTTGGTGAGCCCCTTCTTGATGACGCGCGGGTTGAAGAACGTGGCAGTCACCTGTCCGCGGCCGGATCCAACGGTGACGATCAACAACTTGTCTTTGGGACGCTTTTTGATCGGCCGCTCCACCACGTGGGTGATGGTGTCGACGACGGTGATGTGCTCGCCCTCTTGGGGCCGCTCGTCGTCGGCGCCCCGCACGGCCGCCCCCTCGGTGTAGCTGCGCGGATAGTGACGGAGCAGGTCGTCGACGGTTCGGATGCCGAACACCTCGTCGAGTGGGTCCGCGGCTTTCGCGCCCACGATGTAGTCAAGCCGGTCGCTGAGCGCAACCACCGCTATTCGACCCCGATCAACAGCGCGTCGCCGCGATGCTCGGTGTTGTAGGTCACCAACTCGGTGCCCGGGTGATGATCGTGCACATGCCGTTCGAGGATGGTTTGGACGGGAGCATTCGCCTCGACGCCGGCGCCGACCAGCACCGTCACCAGTTCCCCACCTGCAGCCAGCAACACGTCGATCAGCCCGATCGCCGCCGAGGCGACGTCCTTGGCAACGATCAGCACTTCGTCGCCCGCAATGCCCAGGCCGTCGCCAGGCTGGCAGGGACCGGCGAAGGTCAGCGCTTGCTCGGTTGCGACCCGCACCGACCCGTGCCGGGCGGCACCGGCGGCGCGGGCCATGGTGAAACCGTCGTCGACGGCCTGCCGGTCCGGCTCGTGAACCGCGAGCGCGGCCAGCCCCTGCACCATCGATCCAGTTGGCAGCGGCACCACGTCCACACCCCACCCGGTGGCGGCGGTGCAGCCGGC
>JAFAQO010000100.1 GCA_019246375.1 Mycobacterium sp.
CGGCCAGGGGTATCGGCTGGCATGACGGGATGGTAGCGAATATGGCAACAGTGTGCCGACGCGCGTGTCACTCGCTCGCTATGTCCGGCCACTGCGGCCAGGTGGCGCTTGAAGCAGGTTGACGTGGTGGGTGAACGCTCTTGACGCCATCAAGACCCGTGAGCGCTGACGAGCGGCCTTTTTCTGTTGGACCTAAGCCGTATCCGGTGATTACGCCCTAGGCTGCGGGCCATGTCGATCGACCGTGCCGCGCTCGCTGCGGGCAGCATCCGACTTATGTCGGGCATCTCGTTCCTCGTCGACCCCGTCCGTGCGAACCGGCTCTGGGGTGATCCGGACGAGCCGGCGCCGACGGCACGACTGCTGTTGCGGTCGATGGGCTACCGCGACGCATTGATCGGCGGGTTGCTCGCGACGGCAGCGCTGCGTGGCAGGGACACCCGCGGCTGGTTCCTTGCGTCCGGTGGCGCCGACGCGGCCGACCTGCTTGGCGGGATGAGTGTCCGTGACAAGATGAAGCGCTCACAACGGCTCATCGGACTTGGCGGCGCTGTCATCGGCATCGGCGTTGGGCTCTGGGGCGCTGCGCGTGGGACGACAGGGCAGGTTGGGCAGGACACGCCTTTACGGTTGGGGATAGGACGCGGTAGAAAACGACGGAATTAGGGACGGCAGACCACTCGCATGTACGAACAGGTCGACACCACTGCGGCAAATCCTCCTGGCATCGGCTCACGCATCGAGCCGGTTCTCGCCCGGAGTTGGTTATTGGTCAACGGCTCGCATGCCGACCGGTTTGAAGACGCTGCGCGCTCCACCGCCGACATCGTCGTGCTGGACATCGAGGATGCGGTCGCTCCGAAGGACAAGGCCGCCGCCCGCGACAACGTCTTGCGTTGGCTTCGCGCCAGAAACACCGATTGGGTTCGCATCAACGGCTTCGGCACCCCTTGGTGGGCGGATGATTTAGCCATGCTGACCGGCACCTCGGTCGGCGGGGTGATGCTGGCGATGGTCGAGTCGGTGGACCACATCACCGAGACAGCGAAACGATTGCCTAACGTGCCAATCGTGGCGCTGGTCGAAACGGCCCGGGGTCTGGAGCGCATCACCGAGATCGCTGCGGCCAAGGGCACTTTCCGGCTCGCCTTCGGCATCGGCGATTTCCGCCGTGACACCGGTTTTGGGGAAGACACGGCCACCCTCGCTTACGCTCGGTCACGCTTCACGATCGCCGCCAAAGCGGCCAACCTGCCCAGCGCGATCGACGGGCCGACTATTGGCTCTAACCCACTGAAGCTAATCGAGGCTACGGCCGTCTCCGCCGAGTTCGGGATGACTGGCAAGATCTGCCTTACCCCGGACCAATGTACCGTGGTGAATGAGGGACTATCCCCGTCACAGGATGAAATTGGCTGGGCCAAAGAGTTTTTCGCTGAGTTCGAGCGCGACGGAGGAGAGATTCGCAACGGGTCTGACCTCCCGCGCGTCGCTAGGGCCACCAAGATCCTCGAACTGGCTCGTGCCTATGGCATCGAAGTTTCTGACTTCGAGGACGAACCAGTTCACATGCCCGCGCCTTCGGATACCTATCACTACTGAAAGAGCGCCGGCAGCTCCAGGGGACTTCTTACACCTTGCGCGTACTCCCAGGTCGTTACGCCTCGTTTCACGTCGTTAAATTGAAGCGCTGATTAATTGCCAGCCTCGATAGCCGCGACTCTTGCGGCAGCGTCGGGTCCGCAAAAGCGCTGGAGATCCACCCTGCCGGCGGCAAGCAGCTCGTCAATGCGGCGCTTGAGGTCACCTGAGGAGACATGGGCATAGAGGTTCGCACCCGGGCAAGAAGTCTTGGCAAGGTCTCGATGGCCCGCCAATGTGTCGGTCGCGATGCCAAAGTTCTGCGCGGCCCATGCGAACGCGAGAGCGGCTCCCTGAAGCTGGGCCTCCGACACAACCTCTTGATCGAAGTCTCCTTCGCAGAGGACTAGGAAATGGCCTGTTGTGTCGTAGTCCGTCGCCGTGTCGCCTGCGATCTCGGTGCTCCGCAGTTCGTAGATGTTGCCATTGCGGTCGACGCCGACGTGATACGCGACGTCGATCCATCCCAGCTGGTCTTGGTGGTACCGCTGGTCCTGGCGGAAGCGGCCTGGGGCATTACGGTTGTCGCCGAGGACCACGGCCTCGTGGTGGAGGGTCATACGGGTGATGGAGTGGAGCCTCCCTCCGGGGCGGGCAGGGCGCGCGCCCCAAGCATCTCGGCATAGCAACAGAGGTGAAGTGATACTCGGGGCGGATGGGCGCGAAGCTATGGATCCCGGTAGTGGACTTGTTGTCAGGCTGGCACCGGTTGCCGACGTCGCAGCAGTATTCGGTGTCGAAGGTGACCTCGGGCCGGTGGCAGACGCCGAGAGAGAGTCCATTCGTGCGCTACTTGAGCAGGCACTGACCATTGACGCTAAACCGACGCTGCCGGCCAACCGGAGCAGCTGACGGCGGCTGACGGAATCCGGGCGTTCATCCGACCGGTCGGGCCCAGGCACATCCATGGCCTCACGATACGGACGTAATTTTCGCTTGCCGGGCGTCTTTGTCGTCTCCCGGTACTAGCGTTTGCACGCGGCGCACTATGCACCGACCGGCAGTCCGGTTCTTCTGGGGTTTGCTGATCGGTGCTATCACGGTCAGCCTTATCGGCGCGCCGCCCTACGCGAGTGAGCAGCGGTGATCCGCAAAGCTGCCTCAGGGGCCACGAAGATTAAAGCGGCGAAGGAGGCGCAACCCCAATAGGAGGTGACAGGGTGGTGGGGTGGACGCTGAACTCGAAGACTGGAAATCCCGTGGGCAGCACTTCGACTACCTGGGGTTCGACGTCTTCTATCGGCTCGAGGGCAGCGGGCCTCGACTGCTTCTGATCCACGGCTACCCGTTCAATTCGTGGGACTGGGCAGCGATCTGGCCGACACTGACGAAGCGGTTCGGGCTGATCGCCCCTGACATGCTCGGCATGGGATTTTCCGACAAGCCTGTCCGCTACGAGTATTCGGTGCCTGATCACGCCGACATGCACGAGGCACTGCTCGCCCATCTCGAGGTCGAGAGCTGCCACATCGTGGCCCACGACATCGGCGTCTCAGTGGCCCAGGAGATGTTGACCCGACACGATCGTGGGCAGCAGTCCCACGGACGGTTCCGCATCGACTCGGTGACCTGGCTCAACGGCGGCCTGTTCAACGAGGCCTACGCGCCCCGGCTGGTACAGACCCTGATGTCGCGGACCCCAATGGGCGAACTCGCCAGCCGGTTGCCGAACGTTCTGCTGTCACGGCGAGTCCTCGAGCGTGCGATCGATGAGCTGTTCGGCCCGGATACGAAGCCGTCCCCGCGCATGCACGAGCTGTTCGAGCAGATCCTGCAGTTCAACGACGGCAAGCGGGTGACCCATAAGGTCGGCCGGTTCATCAACGACCGTTACGTGCATCGCAATCGGTGGGTGCGGGCCATGCGACAAACGAGGGTGCCGATGCGTTTCATCGACGGACCCGCTGATCCCAACTCTGGTAGGCACATGGCCGACCGATACCTGCAACTCATACCGGACCCGGATGTCGTGATGCTCGGCGAGGGCATCGGGCACTGGCCGCAGATCGAAGCCCCCGACGACGTCCTTGCCCACCTGCTCGATCACATCGAGCGCGTCGTGAAAGACGACGGCGACCCCGCAGGCGCGTAACTACGCCTGGTCATGGAGCTCGACGAACACCGGGAGGCCGAGTACTACAACCACATCGGTGCAGGCCTGAATGTGATAGACACAGCGCCATGTCCACGCTGTGCCGTCAACTTCATTGAGAGATTCGGCGTGCGCTACGATCGACTGCTGTCTCCCGGCCAGACGTGCTGGCGCGTGGCGTGTGCCGATCAGTTCGCCTGCGTCATCGATGCGGCCGAATACTTCAAGCAAGTCAAGGCAGCGATGCTGCGCGCCCGGCACCGAATCATGCTGATCGGTTGGGATTTCGACGCCAGGATGACATTCGAACGAGGCGTCAAGACACTCCCTGGCCCCAACCAGCTGGGCGCATTCCTGTATTGGATGCTGTGGAAACGACCAGCTCTCGAGGTCTACCTACTGAAATCGAATCTGCGCCTGCTGCCAGCCTTTGATGGCATCTGGTTCGGGCTCACCCCGGTAGCGCTTGTGAACCAGATCAGCAGCAAGCGAATGCACTTCGCGATCGACGGCGCCCATCCGACCGGTTCCGTGCATCACCAGAAGATCGCGGTCATCGACGATGCAGTGGCGTTCTGCGGTGGCATCGACCTCACCGTCGACCGCTGGGACACCCCTGCGCATCAGCATCACAGTCGCAGCCGTCGGACGGTAGGTCGCAGCTATGGGCCGCGACACGATGTCGCCGCAGCAGTTGATGGCGCGGCCGCGCGCGCATTGGGTGAGCTGGCTCGAGCCCGGTGGCGGACCGCGACCGACCGATCGTTGGAACCGGTTGACGCCAAGCACACGGCGTGGCCCAGCAAACTGAAACCGATTCTGCGCAACGTCGACGTCGGAATCGCGCGCACCTTGCCGGAACTGGATCGTCGCCGTGAGGTCCGGGAGGTGGAGGCGCTCGATCTTGCCGCCATTGCGGCAGCACGACACGCCATCTATCTGGAGAACCAATATCTGGCGGCCCGACGCCTCGTCGATGCGCTGGCCGACCGACTACGGGAAGACGACGGTCCGGAGATCGTCATCGTCCTTGCTCGCAGAGGCAACAACCCGCTCGAGCGGGAAACGATGGACGGCGCACGCCACCGGCTCATTCAGGTGCTGTGGGCAGCCGACAAGCATCGCCGCTTGGGCCTCTACTGGCCGGCGACCGACGGCGGTGCGCCGATCTACGTCCACTCGAAGG
>JAFAQO010000560.1 GCA_019246375.1 Mycobacterium sp.
ACCGGGGTCGCCGATGCGCGCCCCGGTGCATATCAGTGCGGCTGATTCCACGCGTTCGGGATAGCCCAAGAGAAGCTGCAGCCCGACAGCGCCGCCCACCGAACTGGCCGCGTAGATGAACGGCTGTGTGCCAAGGTGTTGATTCACAGCCTCGATGACACCCGCGGCCAGATCTTCGATCGTGAAAGCACCGCGTGGGGGTGGGCTCATGCCATGGCCGGGAAGATCCCAGCCGATGACGTGGTACATCCCGGCGAGACGCTGCGCCACGCCCGCCCATAACGCAGCGACCGAAGTGCCCAGCGACGGCCCGATGATCAGCGCCGGCAGGTCCGGTGAGCCGCCCAACTGTGAGGTGCGGATCGTTGGCACGGTCATAACTGTTCCTTGACTATGCGGCGGGCGCGACCCAGGCACTCATCGACCAAACCGTCGATCGCACCGAAATACGTTGCCGACGGCGGCTTCCCGGCCAACTCGGCAATGGCACGTTGCTCACCGAGGACATCAGCAGCGTCAAGATTGCTGGCCATCTGCCCACAATGAACTTCCAGCCCTCCGAGCAATTCAGTGCACTGCGAGCCGGCGACGACGGTCCGGCGAACCAAAGTGCGTAGCGTGTCCCACTCGGCATGCCAAGAGCCGTCAGGGCGTTCGTCGTTGGCCAGCGCCGCCGCGGTGTGCAGCGTCGACGCCAATGGCGGTGCGGTTATCGCGGCGCGCCGAATCAAGATGGACAGCACCGGGTTCCGCTTATGCGGCATCGTAGACGATCCGCCACGGTTGGCCGTGGCTGGTTCGCTGAGCTCAGCGATCTCCGGACGCGCGAGGATGACGACGTCCGAGGCGATCCGACCCCACGCGTCGGTACATCGGACGAGGGCGTCGGCGGCAGCGGTCACCGGTGTCCGGGTGGTATGCCAGGGCGTCGCAGAGTCCAAGCCCAAAGTGGTTGCGGTGGTTTGCGCCAGGCGGGCCGATACCTCGGCCGAATCCTCCATGCTCCGCAGAAGAGCCGCCAATTCTGTTGCGGCGGCCAATGTTCCCCCCGCACCCCCTACCTGAACAGGGGTAGCCAACGTAGCGAGTTGCTGGTACGCGTCCACAATGCCGTTCAGCCAACTGGCGGCTTTGGCGCCGAACGTCGTGGGCACCGCATGCTGGGTGAGGGTCCGCGCCACCATCGGCGTGTGCCGATGGCTGGTCACCAACCCACACAGTGCTGAAAGTTGCTGCTCGAGGTGCGTGAGGAGGTGATCCACCGCGGCGCGGGTAGCCAGCATCAGGCCGCTATCGACCACATCCTGGCTGGTGAGGCCGCGGTGAATCCACCGCCCGACCACAGGCCCGGCACAGTTGCGCAAGAGTGCGACCAAGCCGATGACCGGATTGCCACCGTCCTCGGACGTCACCGCGAGCTCCCGAAGATCTTGCGGCTTTAGCAGGTGACGAAGATCGGCCCCGGCACAGTCGGAGGGTGCTATACCGATGTCGGCCAACGCGTTCAACCACGCAGACTCCACCGCGACCATCGAACGCAACACGTCCTCGTCTGTCATCAGTTCACCGGCACGCTGGTCGCCCGGCCACAACAGATTTGTCATCACCGATCACCGCGATACACCAGAAAGACGGTTTCGGGCTGGGTCGGACCGCCTTGCAGGCAGATATCGAAGCGGTATGTCATGAGGCCCGAGGCACTTTCGTCGACACACACCAGCGTGTTTCGCCGCTCGGCGCTCAAGCTCGCCAACAGCGGGTCGGTCTCGAAGTTGGCGCCGGGCAGGTAGGCGCGGGTAAACAATCGGTCTAACAGGCCGCGCGCGAAGACGGTGATCGCGAAAAAGGCAGGCCGGCCCGCGGGCACTGATCCGGGCGCCAGGGTGGTGAAGCTGTAATGCCCGTCAACGTCGGTCGCCGCTCTGCCCCAACCGGTGAACGTTGAACCGTCGCGCCGCAGTGAGCCGGCCTGCTGGATGATGTTGCCGTCGGGGTCGGCTTGCCACAGCTCGATCAGTGCGTCCGGCACCGGATCACCGGCGCCGTCGTAAACCGTCCCGTGCAGTCGGATGGCGCCGGCGTGGGCGTCGCTGATCAATTGGCTGTCGCCGGGATACGGCAACACGCAGTGAAAGAACGGCCCGATGGTTTGCCCTGGTGTACAAGCTGTTTCAAGCATGGTCACCGCTCGGTTCGATACACGTGCGCCGGCTGCCTGCCAGCACGATGTCCCATCGGTAGCCCGTCGCGTACTCCGGCTCGTTGAGGTCGTGGTCGTAGCTGGCGATCAGCAGTTTGCGCGCAGCGGGATCGACGATGGACTGGTAGATGGGGTCCAGGTCGAATAGCGGGTCGCCGGGAAAGTACATCTGGGTGACCAGGCGTTGAGTGAAAGCGGTCCCGAAGATCGAGAAGTGGATATGGGCGGGCCGCCAGGCATTGTGGTGGTTGCGCCACGGATAAGGCCCGGGTTTGATCGTCAGGAATCGGTACGTCCCGTCCGCGCCGGTCAGGCAGCGGCCCACGCCGGTAAAGTTTGGGTCGATTGGAGCGGGGTGCTGGTCGCGCTGGTGGCGGTAGCGACCACTGGCATTGGCCTGCCAGATCTCGACCAGCTGACCCTGCACTGGCCTGGCCGCTTCGTCGAGCACGCGTCCCCTGATGATGATCCGCTCGCCGATCGGTTCTGCCGAATGGCCGCTGGTCAGGTCAGCGTCACGGGGGTCGACGTCCTGTGGGCCGAAGCAGGGAGCCCAGCGTTCGACGCCTTCTGGGTTGATGCAGAGAAACGGTGACTCAGGATGGCGCAGGGCGCTGCTGCGGTACGGCGGATAGTCGAGCCGCGGCTGCGCTTCTTCGTGTCCCGAGTAGTCGGCCGCGATGTCGCCGATTTCCGCCGTGATTTCGCTTTGAGACACGACGCGTCCCAGGGCGGCCTCCATGCACCACGACGGTACTACCGGCGACCCCATCGCCTGGCCGCGCCCTCGTCGGCCATGACTGCCGCGCCCCAAGCGAGGCTGGCGTTCGGCGGCGGCTGTCGCTGATCCGCGTCTGAGAGCAGGGCACTGGAGCCGCAGATCGGCAACGTAATGGCTTCCCGGTGTTCAGCTGACCGGCGCTCCCGGGCCACAAGTGGTATTGACCGTGCCGTCGGCCCGGGGCATCCTCTATATCACGGAACTGCTCTCTGTAATGCAGACATCCCGGGCCGATATTGGAGGTCGCATGGCCGATCACCGCCGCGTCTTCGACAACGTTCGGCGCGGAATGATCCCGGCGCACATCTACAACGACAACGAG
>JAFAQO010000151.1 GCA_019246375.1 Mycobacterium sp.
GAGGGTGTGCCCGACCCCGCCGTGGTACTGGCCGTCCGGGCCGACCGCGTCGCGTAGGACGTACTCCAGCGGATAGAACGGAGGGCCGAAGTTGACTCCCGCCACCGCGGGGTAGGCAAACCCGGTGCCGTCTTTGTA
This sequence comes from Mycobacterium sp., assembly GCA_019246375.1. Classification (GTDB taxonomy): domain Bacteria; phylum Actinomycetota; class Actinomycetes; order Mycobacteriales; family Mycobacteriaceae; genus Mycobacterium. Next base: position 139 of record JAFAQO010000151.1, read on the forward strand.
GTCGTATTCGCGGGCGTGGCCGGTCACGTGTTTTCCGGCGATGATGCTCTTGCGATCGGTCCAGTCGCGGGCGAAGGCCAGGCAGGTCACGCAATAGCATTCGGCCGCAATAAGTTTGTCCTTGGCCAGAAAACCGAGGATGACGTCGTGCAGGCGCTCGTTGTTGACCATGTCGACCATTGGGCCGCTGCCGCCCACCAGCAGCAGTGCGTCGTACTTGTCGAGCTCCTCCCAGCAGGCGCCGCGCTTGGTGTAGTAGTCCTCCAAGCCGTGGCCGAACCCGGCGCTGTTGAAATACGGCTTCTGTGGGAACCAGGTGGACAAGTTGATCGGCTTGTCGAGCAGGTTCGATTCCTGGATCTCGCGGGTGCGTTGCGCGAAGTGTTCGCTGGTGACCACCTTGTCCAGCGGCGGATCCAGGAAGCCGGCCTGCTCGCTGGCCGGCAGCGCGAGTGGTTTCTGGCCAGTGGGGGTCATGAAGTCAATCTGGTAGCCGTGGTCGGTGAGCACGTCGTGGGGGCCGACGAGTTCCTCGCCCCAGTAACCCCATTCGGACGCGCAGCACAGAATTGTCTTGGTCATTGTTGGTTCTCCTTTTCTCTTGTCTTCTATCTGTTGGACCGTCGTGCGCCGGTGCTGCGCTGTGACACCGGGTGCCGTGTTGGCGCCGGCGGTGGGTACCAGGTTCGTCAGAGGCGCCGGAACACGACGAATCCCGCGCGGGGCAGCACGGCGGTGAACCGTCCGGAGCTAGAGGGCAGGTCGCCTCCACCGTTGCCGTCGTTCCAGCCCCCGTATAGCGCGGCGTCGCTGTTGAACACCTCACGCCACATGCCATCGGCGACTCCATCGATCGAGTAGCCGGAGGAAAACGGCTGGTTGTTCAGGCTGGCCATTACCAGCACGTGATCCCGGCCGTAGCTTCGGGCGAACGCCAGTACCCGGTTGCCGTCGTCAGTGTGCAGGATGTCGATGGTTCCTGAGCGCAGCGCAGGCACGGTGCGCCGCAGCGTGATGAGCCCACGGAAGAAGGTGAACAGGTAGCGCCCGTAGCCGGCGGCCGCAGCTTGGAAATCGACACGGTGCCAAAGGAAGTCGTTGTAGCGGTAGAGCTCGGTGGTTCCGCACTCCTCCCCCATGAAAAACATCGGGGTGCCGGCCGACAGCAGCGTCATTCCCGCCGAGAACCGGGTCCGCGCTTCAGCGTAGCGACGGATGTCGCCCACCAGAGGTGCGTAGTTGACGGCGATCGAGGGCGTGCGCCCGGAGTGGTGGCCGTTCCAACTGGAGTTGCCGGCCTCGTCATGGGACTCCGGGTATACCACGGTCGAATAGTTTGTCTGCGCCAGTTTGCCGGCGAAAACACCCATCGCCAGCGCGCGGTCATCGCCGAGCCCGGCAGTGGACAGCAGGTTGGCGCAGTCGAGTCCGTGGCCGGTGTCACCGGAAAGGTTGTGGTAGAAGTCGGCGTACCAAATGGCGTCGAAACCCAGGCCGCCCTGGTCGGTGGTTGCTGTGACGCCCTGCCAGCCCGAGTGGTCCTCGGCGATGAGAAATACGTGCGGCTTGACCAGGCGAAGCGTGCGGCTCAGTTCGCGCAGGAATTTGGCGCCGCAGGCGTTGGCGGCGTCGACCTGGCGACCGTCGGCATGCAGGCTGTTGTAGGAGTGGATCGAGGTGGTCTGGTCCACGCGGAAGCCGTCCACGTGGAACTCCAGCGCCTGGGCGACCGCGCTCGAGATGAACATCTGCCGGACGCGTTGTTCGCTGAAGCGGGGGGCCCAGCCGGTGGAAACGTTGTCGAGATATCCGCCGGTGGGTTCGGGGTAGTCCGCGGGCGAACCCTGATACCAGTAGTAAATGTTGCGCTCGGGATCGTCGGAGTCGTAGGCCCACTCGGCGCGCTCTCCGTCAGGGTTGTAGTGGTTGTAAACGACGTCAAGGATTACCGCGATGCCGCGTTGGTGGCATTCGCGCACAAAGTATTTGAATTCGTCGCGCCCGCCGCCGCTGAACTCGATGGCGAAGTAGTGCGAGGTGCCATACCCCCACGTCGCCCAGCCCTCGAACTGCGCCAGCGGCATGATTTCCACGGCGTTGACGCCGAGATCAACCAGATAGTCCAGCATGCCCATGGCGTCGGCGAGCTCGCCGGGCACCGGTGTGCCGTCGGGTTCGGTCTTGCCGGCGCCCAGGCCACCGAGGTGCATCTCGTAGATGACGAGGTCCTCGAGCCGGGTGGGAACAGGTCGTTGCGGGTTGAACTCTTTTTTCCAAAAGTCTTGCTGGGTGACCCATTCGGTCTCGGGCCAGTCGCTGTTGCGGAAGTGGGCGGTCACCCATTGCGGGTCGACCACCACCGAGCAGCTCACGCTGCCGTCGAGGTCCTCACGCCGACCAGAGAAGGATTCGCCTGCGGCCAAGTTGGCCGGATTAACGGTGCCGCGCCCGATTTGACAGCGGGAGTACAGGTCCGTGCGGTAGGCGACGCGGCCATCATCCTTGACAACGCGGAACATGTAGGGGTGGTGGTCGAAGCCGAGGAAACTGTTCAGCTGCGGATCGGTCAGTGCGGTTTCCCACACACCGTCACCTGCGGGCAACATCGCGATAGGCTGCCCGATAACCCCGGTGCCGTCGTCGGCGATGTAGCCGACCGCGGGGTCGCCGAAGACGACCGAAACCTGTTGTGCGTTTGGCGCCCACACCGCGAATTGGATGCCTTCGGCGCCGTCGGGAGTCCGGCGCGGGTTGGCGCCCAGCTGTCGGCTGGTGGAAAGCCAATAGTGCTTTTCACTCGGGTCGGCGGCCAGTGTGAAGGTGCGCTGCCGGGCGACGGAGTTTGGGTCGGGGACTTCGGTGGGGATGGCCCACAGGTCGCGACCGGAGCCGCTGTCTGCGATGACACCCCAGGAAAACTCGGCGCCGACCTGGGTGCCGGGGAATTCGATGGTGGCGGTGTACGTGGGACAGCCGTCGGTACCGGTGTGCTGCTGCATCGGCGTGGTCGTCCACGCCGTGCTGGGCAGTCCACTCTCGTCCCAGCTGCCGCACAGCCGCACGTTGCTGAACAGGTCGTCCGCGATGCCGGTGTGGTAGATGAACTGAACGGCAACGGTATTCGCCGACGCGGCGGCGTGCCTGGGTAGGACCTCGATGTCCGGAAGGGTCGGTGCGACGGACAGCGTCATTGCGTTACTCCTGCGGGTGTGGGCGCGGCCTGCTGCTTTTCGACGATGATGTCCTTGATGGTGTCGACAAGGCGTTCGCTGGCGTGCCAGCCGGTGTTGGTGACGAGATCGTCGTCGACGAAAACTTGCTCGGGTTCCGGGGTGCCGGGGTCGAAGGGAACGTATTCGGCTCCGGCGTTGAGGACATCGGCCAGCACCACGGTGTTGCAGATCACGCGGCGCCCGCGCAGCACTTCCGGTGTGGGCGTGAGCAGCCACAGGGCGTGGCACGGCGCCCCTTTGACGATGCCGCGGTCGAGCATCGCCTCGCGGAAGAAGCGTACCGCCGGGGCGTTGCGCACCTGATCGCGCGGATCGGCCCCCGGCGGCGGCGGTGTGACGGAGCGCAGCCGCACCGTGGTGTAGTTGGCCGCGGCGATAATGGCCGCGTAGCGGCTGGGGTCGAGGCCATCAACCTCGATGCCGACCTCCATCCACTGGAGTTCATCAACCACGTCAGGTTCCACGGTGGAGTAGAACCGCAGTTTAGGGTTTCCCCACAGGTGTGACACGAAATCTACTGTGGCGCCGTAACTTTGGAAGCGCTGCTGGTAGATTTCGATCTCCGGGGGGATGTACTGGGCCTCCACGATGACGGCGACCCGTTTGCCGGCCAGTGGCTGCTGTGCGGCGGGTTGATTCTGGTTCATCAGGGCTACTCCTGGGATTAGTGGACAGCGAATTCGACGACCGGATCCACGGATCGGTTGTCGGTGTCGACTTCGATGCCCCGAGGAAGACCGGTTTCCATGGGTGGCCTACGCTGTGTTCGATCGCCAATTGGTGGACGGTGTCAATCCTGACAGTTTGCGCGGCACCAAACATGAGTACTGCACTACCTACTTTTAAATCGGCTCGATTCTGCTGCCGCGCGCTATGAACCCCGACTGCTCAGCAGCCTGCCAAACTGGCGATGGTCACAGGTTGTCGAGCGCCGCAGTGCATCGAGGACAGCTTGATCGATCCGCGGGCGCCGCCCGCACCGGCGCCGGTGACGACTACACGGTGCCACGATGGTCGTCGCAAGCCAGCCCACGGGACCTAGGCAACCAGCTGAGCACCAACATGAGCGACAAACGCGGACGACTGGGTCGCCCGACACATCGGTTATCAAGCCCCGTGCCGTGGGGCTGCCGATCCCACCCGACGTCGCAATAGAAACGTTCTACAATCTCGTCATGGCGCTGGAGCGCGAGGACGAAACTCGGCCTGCGCGCCCCTTGGCGCGACCACTGGCGTAGCGACGTTGAAATTTGTCGTCCGGAATCACCCAATGTTGCCCGCTCTCGCCCTGCACCACCCAGTCCCCCTCCGTGGCGGCGTGCGCCCCTGCGTCGGGGGTTTCAACAACCTCGCCCGCACGGGCGTGCCTCGCCCACACAGTTGTTGTGCGTATCCAATATTTCCCGTCGACACGCGAGTACGACGATCGGAACAAGTCGTTGGCCAGTGGCCAGGTCTCATTGTCGGCGGTGCGCACTTCCCAACTGCCCTTACCGGCCCGGATGGTTCTTCCGCGAGGCGACGTCCACTTCCACGGCATCCAATGCCGTTTGGCGGTGACCTGTTCGATCCGGTGATGCGGCTTCCACAACGGCACAGATCGGTAACCAAGCTCCCGCAGCTGGATCAAAGTGTCCGCTAGGCTTATCAGCGCCGGTTGCCACAGAGTCTCATCGTCGATGGTTTCTTCCCAACTAACGAGTTTTTCGTGTTTCTTGTTCACGTAATCGCGCTTGGGCCCGTGTGTCCATCCGTGCCGCCGGTGGAAATCGCTCCAATCTTCAAATTCAGCCCGGGCCATATCCCAGACGTCCTCCTCGGTGAAGCCCAACGTCGCGAAGAGCTCTAAGAGCTGCTCGAGGCTCGGGTTGTCTGGCACCTTCGGCGGCGGCACGCGATCCAGCGGGGCGCCAAGGATGTTCCAGGTGTGGCCCGCATTCTGTTCGACGATCCGAAAGGCGTTTTGCACCTGCCGGAAATTGGAGTGCTTGTAAAAGTCGTCGAGCTCTGGCCACGGCTTCCGCTGCGGCTGCGTACGATCGGATCCGGCCGAGTATCGCTCATGGATCCGCATCGCCGCGCGTTCCCAATTATTGTGAGCCTGGCCCTCGGGCAGCTCCATTCCGAGGCGGTAGTTATGGTGGTGACCGACGATCGGTGGGTTATCGCCGCCCGCACGCGCAGTTGGGTCCCAGCTATAGATCGGCGTAGTGGGAAAGCGCGCCGCAAGCCGTGTCGCCGTCATCGGATCAATCCCGGTGCCCATTGCGGGATCAACAAGGATCATCGCAATACTGCTCCGATCGACACTGGGTTCGATCAGGCTGCTCAGTACCGGCTCCGAGGCGACTTTGACAACCACGTCGATCGCTACCGGACTGATGCCGAACCGGCGCTGCTGGCGAAAGTCGTGATCACGCTTGTATTGCTCAGCGTCGGGTCCGACTAGTGTCAGGGAAGGCAGGCTGGATTCGCCCTCCACGGGTTGGAAGTCCCGCTCGATGCGACGACGCGCGAGGTTATCGCACAGTGCCAGCGTCAGCGGAGAGCACCCGCCGACAACAAGTCTCGTAACTGTTTTGGTTTCGACGATCTGATCGAGAAGCCGCCGGGCAGTCACCTCATACATCCCGACGGCGTCCGCTGCCCATCGCGTGCCAGTGCGACCGCCGAACTGTTCGGCCACCCAGGCGTCGGCCAGCCAGGGGTCGTCGATACGGACGATCAGCGGGATGCGTTGCTTCGCGTCTACCGTGGCGAGTCGCTCACCGATCATTTGCAGCCTCGATAGATTCGCCGACGAGTCAGGAGATAACAAGTAGACGCGCACAACATGCCGCCAGAGCCGGTGTGTCCCTACGGTCTCCGAGCGATCGAAATCGGCGCGAAGCACCCGCGATCCGCAATTTCGAGCCTCGTGAACGCACGGGCGGTCGGTACTGTCGGTTATCAGCACCACGGTGTGGTCCGGCTGGTGTTCTCGCGCGATAGCGCGAACCATCGACACGGCGTCGTCGTCGATATCCACTACG
>JAFAQO010000257.1 GCA_019246375.1 Mycobacterium sp.
TTGTCGTTCAGATCGTCGGCCGTGGCGCCGGCCGGAGGCTCCATCGCCACCAGGGCAAGAACCTGCAGCAAATGGTTCTGCACGACGTCGCGCACGGTGCCCACCGCATCGTAGAACTTGCCACGGTCCTCGACCCCGAAGTCCTCGGCCATCGTGATGTGGATTTCCGAAACGCTGTGGCGGTCCCACAGCTGGGCCAGCGCCTGGTTGGCGAACCGCAAGTACTCCAATTCGACGACCGGTTGCTTGCCGAGAAAGTGGTCTACCCGAAGAATCTGCTGCTCATCCAGCGCCGCGTGCAGCCGCGCATTGAGTTCCTGCGCGGAGGCAAGGTCGTGGCCGAATGGCTTTTCCACCGCCACGCGTGACCGCTCCAGCAGGCCGGCCTTGCCGAGATTTTCGACGATCGGTGCAAACAGGACCGGCGGCATCTCCAGGTAATACAGCGATTGGCGGTCCTTGCCGATCTGCTCGGCGAGCGAGTCGTAGACCGCGCTGTCGGTGACGTCACCGTGCAGGTAAGACAATCGACCCGCCAGTCGGTCGAACACCTCGTCATCGAAGCTCTCGCCGGCCTGCTTGATCGCGTCCCGGGCGCGGTCGATTAACTCTTCTACGGTGATGTCATCGCTGGCCACGCCCAGCACCGGGCACTCCAGCAACTTGCGGCGTTCCAGACGGTAGAGCGCACGGAACGTCATTTTGCGCGCCAGATCTCCGGTGATTCCGAAGATCACCAGCTGGTCTGCGGAGACTCCGTCGCGCTCGGCCAAATCGGCACCTCCACGAAACTCTGCTCGCCTCGCAACGCTCCCGACATAGATGACCGGTTTTCCGGCCAATCAAACCCTGAGGTGTCAAACGACCTCGCCGCGAAACTGCATTCCACGACGGGCTCACTCGGGAGATGCGTTGCCAGTTGCACTTTCGCGGCCGAGACGATCGTCGAGCGGATCATCGTTCCCAGCATGTGGTACCTCGTCGCGTCGGCAGAAGCCTTGATCCGGAAAAATGCCGTCCATGGGTCACGCGCCGATGATCGCAATCTACGTCCTGGCCGGCATTGCCGTCATCGAAGCCGCCGCACTGGCCACGGTGTCAGTGCTGCTTGCCCGCAGTCGCCGGGAAGCCGAGGAGTTGCGGCGCCGCACCGACACCCGCCAACGGCTGTTGACCGGTGGCCGCGAGGCCGTCAAGACGGTCTGGGAAACGGCGAACGTCCTGCGCAAGGAAGGGTTCGGCGCGGTTGTGCGCAACTCGATCGAGGACCTGGCCGGTTGGGCCGAAGTCGAGCGGCCCGACCTGGCGCGGATTACCCCGGATGGCCGAGTAGTGCTGCTGTTCTCCGATATCGAGGAATCGACCGCACTCAACGAACGGATCGGCGACCGCGCCTGGGCCAAGCTGATCGGCGACCACGACAAGCTCATCCGCAAGTTCGTCCAAGCCCGCTCCGGGCACGTCGTGAAAAGTCAAGGCGACGGTTTCATGATCGCCTTCGCCGAGCCCGAGCAGGCGGTGCGTTGTGCTGCCGACATCCAGCGGGCGCTGGAAACCAACGCAAAACACAAGCGGCGCAACGCGGTTCGGGTGCGGATCGGCATCCACATGGGTCGATCCGTGCGTCGGGGCGACGATCTGTTCGGCCGCAACGTCGCGATGGCGGCACGGGTGGCCAACGAAGCCCAAGGCGGTGAGATCTTGGTGAGCGAAGCGGTGCGCGACGCAGTCAGCGACTGCGACGACATCAGCGTGGACGAGGGGCGTGACGTCGATCTGAAGGGTTTCAGCGGTACCCACCACTTGTACGCAGTTAGCACGAGCGACTAACCGGGCGGTCGTTCCTCGCCAGATTCGGCCAATCTCTGATGCAATCGGGTCCGGACCTCGTCGGCCGTGTAGGCGTTTCGTTGCCGCTGATCGCGGATCACCAGTACTCCCCCGGCTGCGACACCGACGAGACCGGCCACTCCAAGCCATTTCCACATGTTGCGCATGGCGTCAGGCTATTCACCAATATGCAAGCGCCAC
>JAFAQO010000325.1 GCA_019246375.1 Mycobacterium sp.
GTCTGGTAATCGCTCAGTGCACCGTCGACTACGTCGGGCGGCTGACCGCCCATCTGCCGTCGGCGCGCCGGTTGCTGCTGTTCAAGGCCGACGGCTCTGTCAGTGTGCATGCCGACGACCGGGCGTACAAGCCATTGAACTGGATGAGCCCGCCATGCCGGCTCACCGAGGAACTCGAGGGGCCGGTTCCGGTGTGGGTGGTGGAGAACAAACTCGGCGAGCAATTGCGGATTACCGTCGAGCAGATCGAGCATGACTCGAGCCACGAACTGGGTATTGACCCAGGGCTCGTCAAAGACGGCGTCGAAGCGCACTTGCAGGCCTTGCTCGCCGAGCATGTCGAACTGCTCGGTGTCGGATACACGCTGGTGCGCCGGGAATATATGACCGCGATCGGCCCGGTCGACCTGTTGTGCCGCGACGAGCAGGGCCGCTCGGTCGCTGTCGAAATCAAGCGGCGCGGCGAGATCGACGGAGTCGAGCAGCTGACCCGGTACCTGGAGTTGCTCAACCGTGACAGCCTGATCGCGCCGGTGAGTGGAGTGTTCGCCGCGCAGCAGATAAAACCGCAAGCACGCACCCTGGCATCTGATCGCGGGATTCGTTGCGTTGTACTGGATTACGACAAAATGCGCGGCATGGACAGCGACGAGTACCGGCTGTTCTGATTTGCCGACTTAGACTGGTTGCATGGCGCGTCGCCGCAGTTCCGCAGGTCGGAAGCAGCCGCTTCGGCCGTTGCCGGTCCAGCATCGACTGGAAACGGGACCCGACGGCTACGAGTACGAAGTGCGACCGGTCGCCGCCGCCCGGGCCACGAAGACCTACCGCTGCCCGGGCTGCGATCACGAATTCCGTTCCGGCACAGCACATGTGGTGGTATGGCCCGCTGATTCAGCGCAAACCGGAGTTGATGATCGGCGACACTGGCACACATCCTGCTGGGCCAACCGTGCAACACGCGGTCCCACCCGAAGGTGGTCCTAAAGACTCAGAGTGCGAAGCCTTAGTCGTCGGCCGGTTCGACCAGCTCGATCAGCACCCCGCCGGCGTCCCTTGGATGGAGGAAGTTGATCCGGGAGTTCGCAGTGCCGCGCCGGGGTGCGTCGTAGAGCAGCCGGATGCCCTGCGTGCGCAGCCGCTCGGTCAGAGTGTCGAGATCGCTGACCCGGTAGGCAAGCTGCTGTATGCCGGGCCCGCGTTTGTCGAGAAATTTCGCGATCACCGAAGACTCGTCGAGCGGGGCCATCAGCTGGACCTGTGCACTAGCTGTAGGGGCGCCGCGCACCGATAACATCGCTTCGCGTATTCCCTGGTCTTCGTTGATTTCCTCATGCACGAGGATCATGCCGAGATGGTCGTGGTACCACGCGATCGCCGCATCCAGGTCGGCCACTGCAATGCCGACGTGATCGACCGCAGTTACCAGTGCGGTGGCCAGTGCCCGGCGGACGTCGATGTGATCGGTGGTCATAACGTCACGGTAACCTGATGAGAAAGATTGCGCTTCATGATCAGCCGGAACGGCTGGCTACGCCCGCGCTGGAGGTATTGATGACGACGTCGGTGATCGTTGCTGGAGCCCGCACCCCGATCGGCAAGCTGATGGGCTCGCTCAAAGATTTCTCGGCCAGTGATCTGGGCGCCATCGCTATCAGGGGTGCGCTGGAAAAGGCCAATGTGGCTCCTGCGGAGGTTCAGTACGTCATCATGGGCCAGGTGCTGACCGCGGGCGCGGGTCAGCTGCCAGCCCGCCAAGCGGCGGTGACGGCCGGTATCGGCTGGGACGTTCCGGCGATCACGATCAACAAGATGTGCCTCTCGGGTCTTGACGCCATCGCCCTGGCTGACCAGCTCATTCGGGCCGGTGAATTCGATGTCGCGGTGGCCGGCGGCCAGGAGTCCATGACCAAGGCTCCCCACCTACTGCTCGACAGCCGGGCCGGTTACAAGTACGGCGATGTGACGGTGGTGGATCACATGGCCTACGACGGGCTGCACGACGTGTTCACAGACCAGCCGATGGGTGCGCTGACCGAGCAGCGCAACCAGGTTGATCAGTTCACCCGCCAGCAGCAGGACGAGTTCGCTGCGCGGTCTCATCAAAAAGCGGCCGCGGCATGGAAAGACGGCGTTTTTGCCGACGAAGTTGTGCCGGTAGCTATTCCGCAGCGCAAAGGCGATCCGCTGCAATTCAGCGAGGACGAGGGGATTCGCGCCAACACAACCGTCGAATCACTGGCCGGCCTAAAACCGGCGTTCCGCCCGGATGGCACAATCACCGCCGGCTCGTCGTCGCAAATCTCCGATGGCGCGGCTGCAGTGGTCGTGATGAGCAAAGCGAAGGCCGAGCAGTTGGGCCTGACGTGGCTGGCCGAGATCGGAGCACACGGAGTTGTGGCCGGTCCCGACTCCACGTTGCAATCGCAGCCCGCCAATGCAGTGAAGAAAGCCCTTGATCGGGAGGGCCTCTCAGCCGACCAACTTGACGTGGTGGAGATCAATGAAGCCTTCGCCGCTGTCGCGCTGGCATCAACCAAAGAGCTCGGCGTGGACCCCGAGATCGTCAACGTCGACGGCGGAGCCATCGCGGTAGGGCATCCGATCGGCATGTCAGGGGCGCGCATCACCCTGCATGTGGCTCTGGAGTTAGCGCGGCGGGGCTCCGGCTACGGGGTCGCCGCCCTTTGTGGCGCCGGTGGTCAAGGGGATGCGCTGATCTTGCGGGCCGGTTAGGTCTGCTATCGGAACAATTAGGTCCGAGCCAGGCCACAACATGGTTTGCTGGCCGTGCCGGTTAGTTTGCTGCCGAGGCTTCCTGAGCATTTAGTGTGATCTTCGTCATAGCAACCATGAGTATCGCCGACTCGGCGAATTCGGCGCTGTTCTGGGATCACGGCCAGCGTGGTGACCAACCGCATCGATCGGTGCCTGAAGCGGCGTGACAGACTTGACGACGTGACTCGTCCGCGACCTCCCATCGGCCCTGCGATGGCCGGTGCGGTCGACCTGTCGGCCCTCAAACAGCGTGCCCAGCAGAGTGCGCGGGCCCCCGCTGACACGGCGGGGTCGGCGTCAAGCGATGTCGCCACCGAGATCACCGAGGCCAATTTCGAAGACGAGGTGCTGGTTCGGTCCAATCAGGTACCGGTTGTGGTGCTGTTGTGGTCGCCGCGCAGCGATGTGTGCCTGCAATTGGCCGACACCCTGTCCGGCCTGGCCGCCGGGGACAACGGTAAGTGGTCGCTTGCAACAGTGAATGTCGACACGGCGCCGAGAGTGGCCCAGATATTCGGCGTCCAAGTGGTCCCGACCGTGGTGGCTTTAGGCGCCGGTCAACCGCTGTCCAGCTTTCAGGGCATGCAGCCTCCCGAGCAGTTGCGCCGCTGGTTGGACTCGCTGCTGTCAGCGACAGCCGGCAAGCTGGGCGGCACAGCAGAGTCGGAGGAAGCAGAGATCGACCCCGCGTTGGCGCAGGCGCGCGAGCAGCTCGAGACTGGCGACTTTGCCGCTGCACGCAGCTCGTACCATGCGATCCTGGACGCCAACCCGAACCACGCCGAAGCCAAGGGAGCAATACGTCAGATCGATTTCCTGATGCGTGCAACCGCACAACGCCCCGACGCCGTCGCGGTGGCCGATGCTGCTCCGGACGACATCGATGCCGCGTTCGCCGCCGCTGACGTGCAGATCCTCAACCACGACGTGAGCGCAGCGTTCGACCGTCTGATTGCCTTGGTGCGGCGGACATCTGGTGACGAGCGCACCACCGTACGCACTCGGCTTATTGAGCTTTTCGAGCTCTTCGACCCAGCCGATCCCGATGTCATCGCGGGTCGCCGAAACCTGGCCAACGCGCTGTACTGAGCCCGCGTGCGTCCCTAGGCAGGTGCCAGCCACAGGGCCGACGTGGGTGCCAGCACCAACACCGCCGACGCTGGGCGACCATGCCACGGGTCGTCGGTGGCGTCCACACCGCCGAGGTTGCCGATACCGGCGCCGTTGTAGACGGTGGCATCGGTGTTGAGCACCTCGCGCCACCGGCCGGCGGAGGGAAGGCCTAGTCGGTAGCCGCTGTGCTCAGTTCCGGAGAAATTGAATACACACGCGATCACGGACCCATCGCTGCCGTACCGCAGAAAGCTCAACACGTTGTTGGCAGAGTCATTGGCATCGATCCAGGAATAGCCCTCTGGGCTGGTGTCCTGACTCCACAGTGCGGGGTGGTGGCGATAGATGTAGTTGATGTCACGCACCAGGCGCAGGACTCCGTTCGAGAAGCTGTTCTCGTCGAGTTGCCACCAGTCCAACCCGCGCTCCTCGGACCACTCGGCGCGCTGGCCGAAATCCTGTCCCATGAACAACAGCTGCTTGCCCGGATGCGCCCACTGATAGGCCAGCAGACTACGCAGTCCGGCGGCCTTCATGTGATCGTTGCCGGGCATCCGCCCCCACAGCGTGCCCTTACCATGCACCACCTCGTCGTGGCTGAGCGGCAGCACGAAATTCTCGCTGAAGGCATAAAGCATCGAAAACGTGATCTCGTGGTGGTGATAGCTTCGGTGCACCGGATCGTGGCCGAGGTAACCGAGCGTGTCGTGCATCCAGCCCATGTTCCACTTCATCGAAAAGCCCAGCCCGCCGACGTTGGTCGGCCGCGACACACCCGGCCACGAGGTGGACTCTTCGGCGATGGTCACGATCCCCGGTGCGGATTTGTGTGCCGTCGCGTTCATCTCTTGCAGGAATTGCACCGCTTCCAGGTTTTCCCGGCCGCCGTAGATGTTGGGCGTCCAGCCACCCGCCGGTCGCGAGTAGTCCAGGTAGAGCATCGACGCCACCGCGTCCACCCGCAGGCCGTCGATGTGGAACTCGTGGAGCCAGTACAGCGCATTGGCAACCAGGAAATTACGCACTTCGGGACGGCCGAAGTTGAACACATAAGTGCCCCAGTCGAGTTGTTCTCCCCGCTTGGGGTCAGAATGCTCGTAAAGCGCAGTTCCGTCGAAACGTCCCAACGCCCATGCGTCCTTCGGGAAGTGCGCCGGAACCCAGTCAACGATGACCCCGATGCCGGCTTGGTGCAGGGCATCGACAACAGCTCGGAAATCATCGGGTGTGCCGAAACGCGCCGTGGGCGCATAGTACGAGGTGACCTGATATCCCCACGACCCGCCGAACGGATGCTCGGCGACTGGAAGCATTTCAACATGCGTAAAACCCTGTGCCGAAACGTATTCCGTCAGCTCTTTGGCAAGCTGCCGATAGCCGAGCCCGGGACGCCAAGAACCCAGGTGCACTTCATAGGTGCTCATCGGCTCGAACACCGGGTTTCGCTGCGCACGCTGCGTCATCCAGTCCGCGTCAGTCCAGGTATAGCTGCTCGAGCTCACTTTTGATGCGGTATTGGGGGGTACCTCGGTGGCGAAGGCGAACGGGTCGGCCCGTTCAGTGACGACTCCGTCTGCCCCGTGCACCCGGAACTTGTATAGACCGTTGAGCGGAAAGCCGGGCCAGAACAACTCCCACACTCCCGACGACCCCAGCATGCGCATCGGGGCATCATTGCCGTTCCAGTGATTGAATTCGCCGATTAAGCTGACGCCCTTGGCATTGGGCGCCCACACAGCGAACGACACCCCTTCAACGACGCCGTCGGGAGTGGTGAAGGAGCGGTGATGGGCCCCCAGAACATCCCAAAGTCGTTCATGTCGGCCCTCACCGAACAAATGGAGGTCGACTTCGCCTAATGTCGGTAGAAACCGGTAGGGGTCGGCGACGGTGTGCGCGTCTGGGCTGTCACCGGAACCGTGGTAGCTCACCTCGAGGCGGTAATCGACGAGGTTGACGAACGGCACCGCCACCGCGAACAAACCGGAATCGATGTGCTGCAATGGGAATCGGTCGCCACCGATCAGTGCGACGACCTCCACCGCATGGGGCCGGAGTGCCCGGATGACGGTGTGGTCGCCATACTCGTGGGCACCCAGGATGCCGTGTGGATTGTGGTGCACACCGCCGACCAGGCGGGCCAGATCACCGGGATCGGGGGCCAGATTCGGTGAGACGAGCTGGCCGGTCTGCTTCATCGCGCGCTCACCTCCGGCGCAGCAGGGTCATTCGGGATTCGATCGGTATGAGCGGCATGTTGATGATGTGCGCGACAGCTCGCGCAGGGTCGATGCGCACGTAATTCGTTGCTCCCCATTGGTATTCCTCACCGGTTATCTCGTCTCGCACCCAAAACCGTTCGTAGGGCTCCATACCCAGCGCCACCATGTCCAACCACAGCGTCGCCGCTTCGGGTCCGAATGCATTCAGCGTGACCACCACCAACACGCAGTCGCCGGTGATCGGGTCGAACTTGCTGTAAGCCAGTAACGCCTCGTTGTCCATGCTATGAAAGTGGATAGTGCGCAATTCGCGCAGCGCTGGATGGAGTCGGCGAATTTCGTTTAGCCGGGTGATGAACGGCTCCAACGACCGGCCCTCGGTGAGCGCGCCTTCGAAGTCGCGGGGCCGCAGCTCGTATTTCTCCGAGTGCAGGTATTCCTCGCTGCCTTCGAACACCGCCCGGTGCTCGAAGAGTTCGTAGCCAGAGTAGACACCCCAGGCGGGGCTCATCGTCGCCGCCAGCACCGCACGAATCGCGAACATGCCTGGGCCGTTGTGTTGTAGCACGGCGTGCAGAATGTCTGGCGTGTTGACAAACAGATTGGGTCGGCGAAAGTCTGCGAATTCGGCGATCTCGTTGCCGAACTCGGTCAGCTCCCATTTCGCTATGCGCCAAGTGAAGTACGTGTAGGACTGCGTGAACCCGAGCTTGGCGAGCCCGTATTGGCGGGCCGGTGGCGTAAACGCTTCGGACAAGAACAGCACGTCGGGGTCGGCCATTTTTACCTGACCGATCAGCCAAGCCCAGAAGTTGGGCGGCTTGGTGTGCGGATTGTCGACTCGAAAAATTTTGACGCCGTGGTCGATCCAGTGCCGCACCACACGGAGCACCTCGTCGTATAGACCGGCCGGATCGTTGTCGAAGTTGAGCGGGTAAATATC
>JAFAQO010000412.1 GCA_019246375.1 Mycobacterium sp.
CGATGAAGTGCACCAGCGTGTAGGTGAGCGCACCAACAATGCCGGCCGATGGCAGCGTGATGAGCCATGCCGTCACCATCCGGCCGGCTACTCCCCAGCGCACCTCAGCTCCGGGTTTACCCATTCCGCTGCCCAGCACGGATCCAGTCACCACCTGAGTGGTCGACAGGGCGTAGCCGAAATGGGCGGACAGCAAGATGATTGGCGCGGACGACGACTCCGCGGCCATCCCCTGCGGCGGTTTGATCTCGACGATGCCCTTGCCGAGGGTGCGGATAATGCGCCACCCGCCGAAGTAGGTACCCGCTGCCATCGCCACCGCACAGCACACGATGACCCACAGCGGCGGCAGGGTCGCGGTTCGGCTAACTGCGCCGTAGGACATCAGCGCCAAGAAGATCACGCCCATCGTCTTCTGGCCGTCGCTGGTGCCGTGTGCCAGCGAGACCAGCGACGCCGAGCCGATTTGGCCGCGGCGGAAGCCGCGCTCGGTGCGCTGCTCGGGCACCCGCGGACAATGCGGTAGACCAGCCACGTGCCCACCGCAGCGACCAGAGTGGCCACTATCGCGGCCACGACGGCCGGTATCACCACGTGCGACACCAGTCCGCGCCAGATCACACCATGTCCGCCGACTGCGGCGATCGTGGCGCCGACGATGCCGCCGATCAGGGCATGCGAGGAGCTCGACGGAATACCGAGCAGCCATGTCAGCAGATTCCAGACGATGCCACCGACCAGGCCGGCGAGCACCAGTTCCAGACTCACCAGGTGGGAGTCCACGAGGTCCTTGGCGATCGTCGCGGCGACCGCAGTGGATAGGAACGCCCCAACCAGGTTCAGCACTGCCGAAAGTGCCACCGCGGCCTTGGGCGCCAGCGCGCCGCTGGCGATGGACGTAGCCATGGCGTTGCCGGTGTCGTGGAAACCGTTCGTGAAATCGAACGCGAGTGCGGTGACGACGACAATGATCAAAAGGAATAGCTCAAGGCTCACAGGGCACCACGCGGCTAAGGCTGGCGGTCAAGGCTTTCCCGTGTCGAACGAACCCGACCCAAACTGCGGGTATACCACGAGTTGTCGCCGGCTATTCCGCTGCGGTTAACCCCCATCACTGCCGGCGTTGGGCTCGGGTGTCCCGGCGCAACGGGTGGTCCCCGGGAACTTCTACGAAGATCAGCGTTACGCCGTCCGGATCCGTCACGTGCATCTCGTGCAGACCCCAGGGTTCCCGACGGGCCTCACGGGCAATCGCCACGCCCCTGCTCTCCAGTTCAGCCTGGGTGGCTTCTAGGTTCCGCACCTGTAGCCACAACGCACCCGGGAACGGCCCGTCGGGTTGTTCCGGTGCGCCGTGACCGGCCAGCTCGATCAACGACTGGCCGGCATAGAACACGGTGCCCGCCCCGTATTCGCGGGCGATAGCCAGACCGATCTGGTCTCGGTAGAAGCTCAATGACCGCTGATAGTCCGCCGGCCGAAACAGCATCCGGCTGGCCAGGATCTCCATGCCCCCGTGTCTATCACGAGCTCGGCTGGATGCGCTGTCGCTTCATCAGCGCGCTGGCAAAGCTGGGGCCGATGGTGTCCAGCGCCTTTGCGAAGACTGCGATCCGTGGAGCGATCCGGACCGGTCGAGTGCGCGCGGCGGTCACCATCCAGTCCGCGGCTTCGCGGGGAGTCAACGCAGGCATTCCGTGGTAGGCCTTGGTGGGCGCGATCATCGGAGTGGCCACCAGCGGGTAGTACAGCGTGGTCGAGTGCACGCCCTTTGTGCCCCATTCCGTTTCGACCACCCGGCTGACTGCGGACAGCGCGGCCTTCGACGCGTTGTACACCGAGAACAGCGGCGAGGCCTCGCTGAATACCCCCCAGGTCGAGATATTGATGATGTGGCCGTCGCCGCGTTGCAGCATCCCGGGTGCGATACCGCGGATCAGGCGCAGCGGCGAGTAGTAGTTGAGCACCATGGTCCGTTCGACGTCATGCCAGCGTTCCAGTGACTCGGCCAGCGGTCGGCGGATGGAGCGCCCGGCGTTGTTGATCAGAATGTCCACGCCGCCCAGACGCTGCTCGACGTCGGCAACCAGTGCGTCGACGGCGTCCATATCCGACAGGTCGCAGGGGATCGCGATCGCGGTCCCGCCGCCGTCTTCAATGCGGCCCACCACCTCGTCCAGCAGCTCCTTGCGGCGGGCGACGGCGACCACGGTGGCGCCGTGGCGGGCGAACCCTTCGGCGGCGCTCGCGCCGATCCCCGACGACGCTCCGGTGAGCACGACCCGCTTGCCGTCGAGGTCGACGGGGTTAGCAGCCGGCCGGTATAGCCGCAATTGCGGGGGGATGGGTGGTCGCATGCTGGCCAGTGCGACCTGCTCGGTCAATCGGCGAAGGGGACTTTTGCTCACCCCGGGAGTCTAGGGCCAGGTCGAAACTTACCCGGGGCCACACCAGCCGTCAGAAATACCGCGGAAAACGGCTCCAGTCCGGGGCGCGTTTCTCCAGGAACGCGTCGCGGCCCTCGACCGCCTCGTCGGTCATGTACGCCAGCCGGGTCGCTTCCCCGGCGAACAGCTGCTGACCCACCAGCCCGTCGTCGAGCAAATTGAATGCGAACTTCAGCATGCGTTGTGCCTGAGGCGATTTGGCGTTGATCTCCGCCGCCCACTGCACGCCGACGGCTTCCAGCTCGGCGTGGTCGACGACCGCGTTGACCGCGCCCATCTGGTGCATCTGCTCGGCGGTGTACGGCCGGCCAAGGAAGAAGACTTCGCGGGCGAATTTCTGGCCCACCTGCCGCGCCAGGTACGCGCTGCCATAGCCGCCGTCGAAGCTGCCGACGTCGGCGTCGGTCTGCTTGAAGCGGGCGTGCTCGCGGCTGGCCAGGGTGAGATCGCACACCACATGCAGGCTGTGCCCGCCGCCGGCCGCCCACCCGTTGACCAGGCAGATGACGACCTTGGGCATGAACCGGATCAGCCGCTGCACCTCCAGGATGTGCAACCGCCCCGCGCGGGCGGTGTCGACGGTGTCGGCGGTCTCGCCGGAGGCGTACTGGTAGCCGGTTCGCCCGCGGATGCGCTGGTCGCCGCCGGAGCAGAAGGCCCAGCCGCCGTCCTTCGGCGAGGGGCCGTTACCGGTCAGCAGCACCACGCCGACGTCGGGGGACATTCGGGCATGATCCAGCACCCGGTACAGCTCGTCGACGGTGTGCGGGCGAAACGCGTTGCGAACCTCCGGCCGGTTGAAAGCCACCCGCACCGTCGCATCGGTGACGTGGCGGTGGTAGGTGATATCGGTCAGCTCGGCAAACCCTTCGACCGGATGCCAGGCGTCAGCGTGAAAAAGGTTGTCGCTCAAGGCTATTAGACTCCATCAACACTGTGTTCCACGCCTTCAGCCACGGCGGCGGCCGAAATCGCTGATTGTCCGACACGGCACGACGTTACCGTGCTGGTCGGCGTCGGCGAACGCGACGGCGAGGCCACGATGTGTCGCCCAATATTGAACGTTAGCCGACAGCCCTGCCGGTACCTTCCCAGAACTGGGCGCGTACCGCCTTCTTGTCCGGTTTGCCCAACCCGGTCAACGGCAGCGAGTCGACGACCACTACCCGCTTGGGCGACTGCACCGAGCCCTTGCGTTCCTTGACCGCGGCCTGGATCTCGGCGGTCATCGAGGCGACGGCGGGGTCGTCGTGTGGCGCATCCGAACGCAGCACCACCACCGCGGTCACGGCCTCGCCCCACTTCTCGTCCGGCGCACCGACCACGCAGACCTGGGCGACGGCCGGATGCTCGGCTACCACATCCTCCACCTCACGGGGAAAGACGTTGAAGCCGCCCGTGACGATCATGTCCTTGACGCGGTCGACGATGTAGTAGAACCCGTCCTCGTCCTCGCGAGCCATATCGCCGGTGTGCAGCCAGCCATCCTTGAAGGTCTCTGCGGTTGCGTCGGGCAGGTTCCAATAGCCGCCCGCCAATAGCGGTCCGCTGACACAGATTTCACCCGGCTCACCTTGCGGCACCGGCTTGCCGTCCTCGCCGAGCAGCGCGGTGCGTGCGAACAGCGTCGGACGCCCGCACGACGTCATCCGCTTCTCGTCGTGGCCTGCCTTGGCCAGGTAAGTGATCACCATCGGCGCTTCGGATTGCCCGTAGTACTGGGCGAAGATCGGGCCGAACCGCCGGATCGCCTCGGCCAGTCGCACCGGGTTGATCGCCGAAGCGCCGTAGTACACCGTCTCCAGCGACGATAGGTCGCGGGTGTGCGAATCCGGGTGGTCCAGCAGCGCGT
>JAFAQO010000419.1 GCA_019246375.1 Mycobacterium sp.
GATTTCGGACACGAAAAGGACAAAGACGATGGCCACCAGAGGAATCACGATGTCGTCGTTAACGACGAGAACCTGGCGGTAGGCGTCGTCGTTCGGGGCGTCGCCGAATGCGAAATCCGATGTGATCCGCGATGGATCGGCGATCTCCACCGCAATCTTGGTCAGGTACGAACCACGGCCGCCGGCCAATTCCCTCAGTAGCGGATTCTGAAGCCAGCCGGAGATGCGGCCGGCGTACTGGGTATCGGTGGACTGCCCATGCGCATCGGCGTCAACGCGCTGCTGTCGGTGATCGGCCAGCGTGAAGATCGTGACCCGTTGCGGGCCTGGGCCGGCCACCGACAGACGCATCGGGTAAATCATTTGCGGCGACCGGAAGGTCAGCCGCACCGGATCAACCCCGCCCACTATCGGCGCCTTGCTGGTCAGGCGCATCGCTATGAACGCCCACCTGTCCTGCACGTACGGCCCCAGCGCGTCGGTCACTTCCGGCTGGATCGCGTAGTTGTTGTCCGCCAACCAGTTACGCAGCCCCTCCAGGTCACCGCCGACCAGGGTCGTCGCCTCCAGCGGCCCCAGATCTACCTGACTTACCACCAATGGGGCGCCGGGATCCGGCTGAGGCGCTGAGTCCCCGACACCCAATCGCAGCGTCCAATGCCGCCGACGCTCAACTTGCGGCGCGCTGATCTCATTCAATTCCGTCAACGTGGCCTTGTCGACCGCCGCGACGGCCGCCGGCATGGGCGTTGGCACCACCAGGGCGACGTTGTTGCTGCTGGCATCCAATGCGGGTTGCATGACAATGGTCTCGGTTGTCCCGTCCCAATGAAGAAGTGCGAGTTCTCGATTCATCGCCGCTTGCGCTCCGTATGGGGCGATCGCGGCTCCGCAAGCATAGGCCTGGGCCGGCATCGCCAACACTGTCGTCGCAGCTGCCGCCAGCACAGCACCCGCCAGCCGGCATGCGGGAAGCATTACCATGCAGCGATGGTACGTCCCGCGCAGCCAACAGATTCCGCGAAACGCTGCAACAATCAGAAGATGGCTGATATGTCGGGCACAGACCAGTCGCGGGCGTTGTTGGCGCAGCTGCTGGACCCAGCCAACCGGGCCGATCCGTACCCGCTATACCGGCAGTTCCGCGACCGTGGGGCCATCCAGCTGCCGGAGGAGAATCTCACCGTTTTCTCGACCTATCACGAATGCGACCAAGTGCTGCGGCACCCGGCGTCAGCCAGCGACCGGCTCAAGTCCACGATCGCGCAGCGCCAGATTGCCAATGGTGCTACGCCACGGCCGCTGGGTCCGCCGGGATTTCTGTTCCTCGATCCGCCCGATCACACCCGGCTGCGCAAACTGGTCAGCAAGGCGTTCGTCCCGAAAGTCGTCAATGCGCTCCAACCCGAGATCACCGCGCTCGTCGACGGATTGCTCGACCGAATCGCCGAACAAGGCCGGTTCGACGTCGTCGCCGACCTCGCGTATCCACTGCCGGTGGCGGTCATCTGCCGGCTGCTCGGTGTGCCGCTGGAGGACGAGCCGAAGTTCAGCCAGGCATCGGCGCTGCTGGGCCAGTCGCTGGATCCGTTCGTCGCATTTACCGGCGAACTGCCCGGCGATATCGACGAACGCCTGCGCGCGGGTCGTTGGCTGCGCGACTATCTGCATGGCCTGATCGAACAGCGAAGGTCGCATCCCGGTGACGACCTGATGTCGCGTCTGATCGCGGTCGAGGAGTCCGGTGATCAGCTGACCGAGGACGAAATCGTCTCCACCTGCAACCTGTTGCTGATCGCCGGCCACGAGACGACGGTGAATTTGATTGCAAATGCCGTCCTGGCGATGTTGCGTCACCCCGGCCAATGGGCCGCGCTGGGAGCCGATGCCGGCCGCGTGCCGGCGGTGATCGAGGAGACTCTGCGCTATGACCCGCCAGTGCAATTGGTTGGCCGAAATGCCGCCGAGGACATAGTGATTGGCGATACCAAGGTGGTCAAGGGTGACACGATGGTGCTGTTGCTGGCTGCCGCCCAGCGTGATCCTGCCGAATTCGAGCGACCGGAAGACTTCGACCCGGATCGAGGCCCATTCCGGCATTTGGGATTTGGTCGCGGTCTGCACTTCTGTATCGGTGCGCCGCTGGCCCGATTAGAAGCCGGTGTAGCGCTATCGGCGGTGACCGCTCGTTTCCCGAGTGCCCGGCTGGTCGACGAGCGACGATACAAGCCGAACGTCACGCTCCGCGGAATGTCGACCCTGCCTGTGGCCGTGTGATCGCAGCTGCGGCTAGCCGCGCTCCCACGGCGCGGTTTCGTTCATCTTCTTGTAGTACTTCGCCAAGTGGCTCTTGACCCGGTCGACGTCAGCTTTGGGAAGGTCGATGCCGCCGCGGGCGCCGTCCATGATCGCACCGGCCGCCATCACCCCACGCGGGACTGCTTTGAGCTCGCCGCCTACCACGTCGGCGATCAGTAGCTTGTATGCGGTGAAGTTGCCCTTCCTGCCGCCGTCGTACCAGACGTGGGCATCGCGATACTTCTGGTTCGGCTCGTCCTCGGCGCCGGCCCACCTGCGGACGCGCTTCTCGGCGGCATCGCCATCCCATTTGCGGTCACGGTCGGCCAACGGCAGGTCCTTAAAAGCTGTCACTGACATGGGTGTCGCGTGCCCGCCGGTGTCCTGAAATAAACGCCTGACCCGTGTGAGCCGAGTGCCTTGTTGCAGGATGGGCTGGTGGAGCTTCCTGTACAGCCGCCGCTCGAGCCGATGCTGGCCAAGGCGGCCACCAAGGTTCCCGACGAGGTGGGCCGATGGTCGTACGAACCGAAGTGGGACGGCTTCCGC
>JAFAQO010000423.1 GCA_019246375.1 Mycobacterium sp.
GCAAGGACCGCCCCGATGAGTAGGAGGACGATCTGCAGGCCACTGGACAGAATCCAGTGGCGGATGTCGCCCCGCCAGATGTCGTGCCAAGGCTGCGCCATCGATATGGCTCGCACAGTGCTGTTACTCGTCATCTCGTCTGTTACGCCATCGGATCCCTGCTTCGAGAAAGCCGTCTATGTCTCCGTCCAGAACGGCTGCCGGATTGCCGACCTCGTGGTCGGTCCGGAGATCCTTCACCATCTGGTAGGGGTGCAGCACGTATGAACGCATCTGATTACCCCAGGAGCTGCCGCCCTCACCCTTCAATGCGTCCAGCTCAGCACGTTCTTCTAAGCGCTTGCGCTCCAACAACTTTGCCTGAAGGACTCGCATTGCCGAGATTTTGTTCTGCAGTTGCGACTTCTCGTTCTGACAAGTGACGACGATACCGGTCGGGATGTGCGTGAGTCGAACGGCCGAGTCAGTGGTGTTCACCGACTGGCCGCCGGGTCCGCTGGAGCGGTAGACGTCGACGCGCACGTCGCCTTCCGGGATGTCGATGTGGTCGGTGGTCTCGACCACCGGAAGCACCTCGACTTCGGCGAACGACGTCTGCCTTCGGCTCTGGTTGTCGAAGGGGCTGATCCGGACCAGCCGGTGGGTGCCCTGCTCGACCGACAACGTGCCGTAGGCGAACGGTGCATGCACGGCAAAAGTTGTGCTTTTGATCCCCGCCTCTTCGGCGTAGGACGTGTCGAACACCTCGACGGGATATTTATGTTGCTCGGCCCACCGTATGTACATCCGCATCAACATCTCGGCCCAGTCGGCGGCGTCGACTCCCCCCGCGCCGGACCGGATCGTCACCAGCGCCTCGCGCTCGTCATATTCGCCGGACAGCAGGGTCCGCACCTCCATGGCCTCGATGTCCGCGCGTAACGCTGTGAGTTCGGCATCGGCTTCGGCGCGGGTGTCGGCGGCGCCTGCGGCGTCTTCCTCGTCAGCGAGTTCGTAAAGCACCGGCAGGTCATCAAGGCGCCGGCGCAGCTCTTCGACGCGACGCAATTCGCCCTGGGCATGGGAAAGTTCGCTGGTCACCCGCTGTGCACGGGCCTGGTCATCCCACAATTTGGGATCTGATGCCTCATGCTCGAGCTTTGCGATGCGATTACGCAGACCGTCGACGTCGAGCACCCGCTCCACCGTGGTGAGCGTGGAGTCGAGCGCGGCGATATCAGCCTGGCGGTCGGGTTCCACAGCTGCTCACGTTACCGGCGCCGGCACTCGCGCTGCGACCAGCGCAGCCTACGCGTTGGTAGCCGTTTAGCATCGGGGTGTATGCGCCCCTACCACGTCGCAATCGTCGGCTCCGGTCCGTCCGGATTCTTCGCCGCAGCATCGCTGCTGAAGGCCGCCGACTCCGCCGACGGCATCGACGTCGCGGTCGACATGCTGGAGATGTTGCCGACGCCGTGGGGTCTGGTGCGCTCCGGTGTCGCCCCCGACCATCCCAAAATCAAGTCGATCAGTAGGCAGTTCGAAAAGACCGGCGAAGATCCCCGCTTCCGCTTCTTCGGAAATGTCGTCGTCGGCAAGCATGTCGAGGTCGCCGAACTCGCCGAGCAATACGACGCGGTGATCTACGCCGTCGGCGCCCAGTCCGATAAGTCGTTGAATATCCCCGGTGAGGACCTGCCGGGCAGCATCGCCGCCGTCGATTTCGTGGGCTGGTACAACGCGCACCCCCACTTTCAGCAGATGTCGCCTGATCTGTCCGGCGGCCGGGCCGTTGTCATCGGCAATGGCAATGTCGCACTCGACGTCGCGCGCATTCTTGTGACCGATCCCGGCGTGCTGGAACAAACCGATATCGCCGATCACGCGTTGGAGTCGCTGCGCCCGTGCGGCATGGAGGAAGTGGTGATCATCGGGCGGCGGGGGCCACTGCAGACCGCCTTCACGACATTGGAGCTTCGTGAGCTGGCCGACCTGGAAGGGGTCGACGTGGTGGTCGACCCGGCACAGCTGGAGGGCATCACCGATGACGATGCGGCTGCGGTG
Organism: Mycobacterium sp.; assembly: GCA_019246375.1. Lineage (GTDB taxonomy): Bacteria > Actinomycetota > Actinomycetes > Mycobacteriales > Mycobacteriaceae > Mycobacterium. Next base: position 2,044 of record JAFAQO010000423.1, read on the forward strand.
GGCAAGACATGTAAGCAGAACATAAAGGTGCTGCGAGACTACGCGGGCCGCGAGCCCCGCCCGGGACATCGTCGAATCGTGTTCCGGTTTCTGACGTCTCCCCTCGAGATCAAAGGCGACCGCAGGGTGGAGTCGATCGTGCTCGGCCGCAACGAGCTGGTCAGCGACGACAGCGGACGGGTGATGGCAAAGCACACCGGCGAGCGTGAGGAGCTGCCGGTCCAGCTGGTGGTGCGCTCGGTCGGCTACCGGGGGGTGCCGACCCCGGGACTGCCGTTCGACGACAAGAGCGGAACGATTCCCAACACCAACGGCCGGGTGGAGGGCAGCCGCAACGAGTACGTGGTCGGGTGGATCAAGCGGGGGCCCACCGGGGTGATCGGTACCAATAAGAAGGATTCCCAGGACACGGTCGACACCTTGCTGAGCGATCTCGCCGACGCGCGGGAGTCCCGGCTGGCGGATTTTCCCGACGACCATGCCGACAAGCTCACCGAATGGCTGCTGTCGCGCCAGCCCAAGCTCGTCACCGACGCGCACTGGCAGCTCATCGACCAGTTCGAGCGTGAGGCCGGCGAGCCGCACGGCCGGCCACGCATCAAGCTGCCCAGCCTGGCGGAGCTGTTGCGGATCGGACACCGCTGACATAGCGGTCGGTAATTCCTGTGGCATTTAGTAGAGGAGGTCATCGGATTGCGGGTCGGCGGCGGTGAGGACCTGTTGTCTGGCGCTGACTTCATGCCCCGCCACTAACGCGCGTGCTGGCCCAGAGGAGGGCCAAATGGACCACAGCGTCAGGTATGCCAGCCCGAAGAAGCCCCCAACCGCGAGCGCCACACCGGTCGGCTGGACGTAGGTGAGCGGCGAACGCGCCCAATCGAGCGTCGTAGCCGCCACCGCGCCCGGTTGTGTCACCAAATCCCAGGAGTTCCACCGCTGGAACCGCCCGATCACCACACCTATCGCGCACAGGCCCACCGAGACAACTACCGCGATCCATCCGGTCACCGCACCGAACTCACGCTCGATCCGCTGATACACCAGATGCATCGACACCACCCCGAGTATGACGCCGGTCCACGCCGCGACCCCGTATTGCATGACGTGCCGCCACAATTGGGCGCCGCTGTCCAGGTGCACCACGTCGGTCACCAGATATGGGGCATTGGGCAGGAACGCCAGCCACCCCAACCCCAGTGGAATCAACCAGATCCGCCGGCGTACCACGGCGAAACCGACCGCAAAGAACATCGGGGTACATGCCAACACTAGATTCCACACGAAGAACCGGGTCGGGTAGTTCAGCGGCGGGGCCGGATCGGTGACGCCCAGCACCAGCGCCAGCCCGGTGGTGGCCACCAGCGATACGGTCAGGACCACACGGCGTGAATAGGTCATGCGTGCAGTTTGCCAGCCGTGTGCCTGAAGCGCGTGACCAGCGCTGATGGTACATGCGAGATGGCAGTCGGCTCGTCGCCCATCTAAGACATCTGCAGCCGGTATTTCCGTTTGGTGATTATCCAGTCAGCTCGTGAATGTGGGGTCGTTCGCCGGCACGGATGCATCGGAGTCGGTGGCATCTGAATGCGACTACCTGTCAACGATGTCGAGGACTCAGAGCCTCCAAACGTGCTGACTCCGGCTGTTCATCTGCGACCGTTGGCCGGGGCGAGGCGGGCCATCCCGCGCACGATCCATGGCGTCCGCCTGGCGATCACCTCCACGGCGCGGTCCGAGCGGCGCATCGCGGTCCGGCGGTGAGGGGTCGGCGTTGATGCCAGCTCGGCCTCGGCCGATCCTGCCCGTGGGCCGTGGCGATCCACCGCCAAGAGCTGCCAGATGCCGGGCACGCCACGCAACTCGACGCCGCCGCGATCCTCGAAACCCGTGCCTGACCCGACCACGAGGTCAGACACGGTTCGGGACACGAGGATTTCACCGGCCCCCGCCTGACCCATGATCCGCGCCGCGATGTGGACTGCCAGCCCCCCGATGTCGCCGTCCATCAGTTCGCACTCCCCGGTGTGGATGCCGACTCGGATCTGGATTCCCAGGGTCTCGGCGTCACCGCGCAACGCCTCGGCGCAGCGAATGGCCTGCGTGGGCCCGTCGAACGTGGCCAGGTGACCGTCGCCGGTGCTCTTAACGACCGCGCCGCCGAAGCGTTGCGTGAGGTCGGCGGTGACCTCACCGAAGCGGTGCAGCACCGCGCGCCACCGCTCATCGCCCGTCGCTGCGGCGTGCTGCGTCGAGGCGACGATATCGGTGAACAGAACGGTGCGCAGGGCGCGATGGGACTGCGACGGTGCAGCATGGCTGCCGGTCAAAAACTCCTCGATGCCGGTCAGGATCGTGTCGGGCTCGGTCAACCAGGGTGCATGGGCCGCGCCGTCGACCTCGAGGTACCGCGCGCCGGGAATGTTGTCGGCGAGGTATCGGCCGCACTGCACCGGCATGAGGTCGTCGCGGGCATGGATGACCAGGGTGGGTACGGAGAGCGTCGGCAAAATCGGCCGCACGTCGAGCCGGAAGTTCGTTTCAAGCGTCGCCCGAATCATCCCCGGGCTTGCGCACATGCGCTCCAATATCCCGGCCTGCCGTGTCCCGCGGATCGACGGGGCCATCTGGGACATCCACTTCGCCGAAGCGCCGCTGCCCCACGCCGAGCGAACGGCGCGGACGAATTCCTGGAAGTTCTCGATCTGGCTCGATGACGGCGTGTATTCCTCACCGACCCCGGCAAGCACCCGCGCCCGCAGCTCGGCCGGGTCACAGTCCAAGTCATCCCAGCTGCCGCCGGGCGCGAACGCGAACGAGCCGTAGATGATCAGCGCCCGCGTTCGCTCCGGCCGTTTCGCCGCGAAGACGATGGACTGGGGGCCGCCCTCGCTCATGCCAAACAGGACGGGCTTTTCGAAGCTCGCGGCGTCCATGACGGCCTCGATCTCAGCTGCTCGCTCCTCAAGCAAACGGATTTTCGGGATGGGGTCCGACAGCCCGACCCCGGCTTTGTCGAACAAAAGGACTCGACAGAACGTGGCGAGCTGGTCGAAGAAAGCCTTGTACTCGGGCATGGCTCAGAACATCTCGACGTGGGTGATGAACGGCCCGACGAAGACGAGTTCGACCGGTCCGTCGCCGAACACCTGATACGCCAGGCTGAGGTCGCCGCACTTGGCGTATGACGTTTCCGCCACCGCATGAGCCTACTGCTGATCCCACCGCTCGGCGGGTTACCAGTGTTGGTCCCCCCGGGTATTTCGCCTTAGTGATTGCCAGCAGTGGGCTAGCTTTTCGGCGCCCGCTGCCACCCCCGCGATCAGCGCCTGCCAGCTCTCGCGGCACACCCGGGTGTGGCCGCTGAACGGCTAGCCGGCGGGAGGCTCGGGCGGTGCGAAAGCCCAGAAGTCCGGATTCTTTGGGGAGTACACCACCGGGATCAGCTGCCCCATGGTGGGCCAGTCGTCGACGTCGACGGCCATACGCTGATACACCGTGTACTCGTTGACGGTTGGTCCGTTGATCACGCCGGTGATCGTGACGTACTGCTCACCGGTCGCGTCCGGGCGCGGGCTGACACCGGTGACCAGCAACGTGCCGCTGACGGTTTCCACCGGCCGACGGCGGAAGAACCGCGGGGCCAGGAAGACCACCAGCGCCAAGAGCAGCAATAGGAGCACACCGGTTTCCCACACCCCCGTCATGGTAGGACTGCTGCCGTGAGTCGACACGAGCTGGCATTCGCGTTGAAGCTGGCCGACCGTGCCGATGCGGTGACCCTGGCCCGGTTCGGTGCGCTGGACCTTCGTGTCGACACCAAGCCGGACCTGACCCCGGTGACCGACGCTGACCAGGCGGTCGAATCTGCGTTGCGGGCCGAGCTGGGCCGTGAGCTCCCCGGCGATAGCGTCCTGGGCGAAGAATACGGTGGGTCAACAACATTCAGCGGTCGACAGTGGATCATCGACCCGATCGATGGCACCAAGAACTATGTGCGTGGCGTGCCGGTGTGGGCCAGCCTGATCGCATTGCTCGACGACGGCGTGCCGTCCGTCGGGGTGGTCAGCGCACCTGCGCTGCAGCGGCGGTGGTGGGCGGCCGCCGGCGAGGGTGCGTTCGCTGTTTTCGACGGCTCACCACCGCGTCGGCTATCGGTGTCGGCGGTGAGGGACCTGAACTCGGCGAGCCTGTCGTTCTCCAGCCTGTCCGGTTGGGCGCAGCTCGGTTTGCGTGACCGCTTTGTCGAGCTGACCGATGCGGTGTGGCGGGTGCGCGCCTACGGCGACTTTCTGTCCTATTGCCTTGTGGCCGAAGGCGCCGTCGACATCGCCGCCGAGCCGGAGGTGTCGGTGTGGGACCTGGCGCCGCTGGACATCCTGGTGCGCGAGGCAGGTGGCACATTTACCGCGCTCGATGGCACCGCCGGTCCGCACGGCGGCAGCGCCGTCGCGACCAACGGCCTCCTTCACGAACAGGTGTTGAGCGCCCTTCAGCGGGGGTAATCTGCGGACGGAGCACGCCATGAGTGACCCGTTCACCATCGCGACGAAGCACTGGCACCGCCTCGACGACGGCCGAATCCAGTGCGACGTATGTCCGCGCGCATGCAAGCTCCGTGACGGCCAGCGCGGCCTCTGTTTTGTCCGCGGACGTGCTGATGACCAAATCGTGCTGACCAGCTACGGCCGCTCGAGCGGGTTCTGCGTCGACCCGGTCGAGAAGAAGCCGCTCAATCACTTCTTGCCGGGTTCGGCTGTGCTGTCGTTCGGGACCGCGGGCTGCAACCTGGCGTGCAAGTTCTGCCAGAACTGGGATATCTCCAAATCCCGCGAGATCGATACTCTCGCCAGCCGGGCCACCCCTGACGACATCGCCCGGACTGCCGAGGAACTGGGTTGTCGGAGTGTGGCTTTCACCTACAACGATCCGACGATTTTCTGGGAGTACGCCGCCGATGTCGCCGACGCCTGTCACGAGCTCGGCATCGAGGCGGTCGCGGTGACGGCCGGCTACATGTGTGCAGCGCCGCGCGCCGAGTTCTATCAGCACATCGACGTCGCCAGCGTCGACCTGATGGCATTCACCGAAGACTTCTACCGCAAGTTTTGCGTGGGGCACTTAAACGATGTCTTGGACACGCTCGTCTACTTACGGCATGAGACCGATGTGTGGCTGGAGATCACCACCCTGCTGATTCCCGGCCGCAACGACAGCGATGCGGAGATCGCCTCCGAATGCGCATGGATTCGGGAAAACCTCGGCGTCGACGTGCCGGTGCATTTCACCGCGTTCCATCCCGATTACAAGATGACGGATACACCTGCGACTCCGCGGAGCACGCTGACGCGTGCGCGGCACCTCGCCGTCGACGAAGGGTTGCGTTTCGTCTATACCGGCAACATCCATGATGCGCAGGGCGGCAGCACGCGCTGTCCGGGATGCGGGTCAGCGGTCGTAGTCCGGGATTGGTATGCGATCCAGCATTACGCGCTGACCGATGACGGCTGCTGCCAAGGTTGCGGTTTTCGGCTGCCCGGTGTCTTCGACGGCCCCGTTGGCCGCTGGGGGCGGCGACGGCTCCCCCTGCTCACGAGTCTGTCGAGGATGTGAAGTATTTAACAGACACCGCTATCTTACTCCGGAGTAAGGTGGGCATCACCGCATTAGCCAACCGATCGAGGCTACTCACATGACCAACACAATCTCCCCCACTAACGGACGCCCCAAGCGCACCGGCCGCAAAACCGCCGTCGGCGAGCACAAGCACAAGCGGACCGGAATCGATATCGCGCTGGGCCTGCTGACACCGATCGTCGGCCAGGAATTTCTGGACAAATATCACCTGCGCGACCCGCTCAACCGGACCCTGCGATACGGCGTCAAGACCGGGTTTTCCGTCGCAGGCGCCACCAACCGTCAGTTCAAACGTGTCCAGAACCTTGGCGGCGCGCCCACCCGGTTGAAGGCCAGCGGCAAAGACTACTTCGACCTGACTCCCGACGACGATCAGAAACTTATCGTCGAAACCGTCTGTGAGTTCGCCGAACAGATCCTGCGACCCGCCGCGCACGATGCCGATGAAGCCACGGCCTACCCTTCCGACCTGATTACGAAGGCGGCCGAGCTGGGCATCACCGCAGTCAACATCCCTGAAGATTTCGAAGGCATCGCCGCGCACCGCTCCACTGTGACCAACGTGCTGGTCGCGGAGTCGCTCGCCTACGGCGACATGGGGCTTGCCTTGCCGATCCTGGCACCCGGCGGCGTGGCATCGGCATTGACCCACTGGGGCAGCGCTGACCAACAGGCGACCTACCTGCCGGAATTCGCAGGCGAAAATGTGCCGCAGGCCTGCGTCGCGATCGCCGAGCCGCAGCCATTGTTCGACCCGACTCACCTGAAGACGACGGCGACTCGCACCCCGAGCGGCTACCGGCTCGACGGGGTGAAGTCATTGGTCCCCGCGGCCGCGGATTGCGAGCTGTTCATTGTGGCCGCCCAGCTCAATGGCAAGCCGGCGTTGTTCATCGTCGAGTCGTCGACTCCAGGCCTGACTGTGAAGGCCGACCCGAGCATGGGCATCCGTGCGGCTGCCCTGGGGCAGGTTGAGCTCGAGAAGGTATCGGTGCCGTTGAGTGCACGGCTGGGCGAGGATGACGCCACCGACGCCGACTACTCCGAGGCGATCGCGCTGTCCCGGCTCGGCTGGGCAGCGCTCGCGGTCGGCACATCTCATGCGGTGCTCGATTATGTCGTGCCCTACGTCAAGGAACGTGAGGCTTTCGGCGAGCCCATCGCCCATCGCCAGTCGGTGGCGTTCATGTGCGCCAACATCGCCATCGAGCTGGACGGGCTGCGGTTGATCACCTGGCGCGGTGCGGCCCGCGCCGAGCAGGGCCTGCCATTCACCCGCGAAGCGGCACTGGCGAAGCGGCTCGGCGCCGACAAGGGCATGCAGATCGGCCTCGACGGCGTGCAGCTGCTCGGCGGCCACGGCTACACCAAGGAACACCCGGTCGAGCGCTGGTACCGCGACCTGCGGGCCATCGGAGTCGCCGAGGGCGTCGTCGTCATCTAATTTTTTCACTTGCGACCGAAAGACCAACCATGGCAATCAATCTCGAACTTCCCAAAAAGATGCATGCCGTCATCGATAAGGCGCACCAAGGCGCCGCGGAGATGATGCGGCCGATCGCCCGCAAATACGACCTTCAGGAACACGCCTACCCGGTCGAACTCGACACGCTGGCCAACATGTTCATGGGAGCCGCCGAATCCAATACCCTGGGGCTCGCCGGAGCCGAGGCGTTCCGGGCGGGCGAAGGCAAGGAAGAAAACCGTAACGGCTCCAACATGGCAGCGGTGCTGCAGACGATGGAGGCCAGTTGGGGCGATGCCGCGATGATGCTCTCGATGCCCTACCAGGGACTGGGCAACGCGGCAATCTCCGGAGTGGCCACCGACGAGCAGCTTCAACGGTTGGGCGGCAGAGTCTGGGCGGCGATGGCCATCACCGAGCCGGGATTCGGGTCCGACTCCGCGGCGGTGTCGACCACCGCGACCCTGGACGGCGACGAATACGTGATCAACGGCGAGAAGATCTTCGTCACCGCCGGTTCGCGGGCCACCCACATCGTGGTGTGGGCAACTCTGGACAAGTCGAAAGGCCGCGCCGCGATCAAGTCGTTCATCGTGCCGCGCGAACATCCCGGTGTCACCGTCGAGCGGCTCGAGGACAAGCTGGGCATCAAGGGCTCCGACACCGCCGTCATCCGGTTCGACAATGCCCGCATTCCCAAAGACAACCTGCTGGGCAACCCGGAGATCGAGCCGGGCAAAGGGTTTTCCGGGGTGATGGAGACCTTCGACAACACCCGGCCGATCGTCGCCGCGATGGCAATCGGGATCGCCCGCGCCGCGTTGGAAGAGCTCCGTAAGGTCCTTACCGACAGTGGAGTTGAGATCTCCTACGACAAGCCGTGGCATGCCCAAAGCGCCGCAGCGGCCGAATTCCTGCGGATGGAAGCTGACTGGGAGGCCAGCTACCTGCTGGCCCTGCGCTCGGCGTGGCAGGCCGACAACAAGATCCCCAACTCCAAAGAAGCGTCGATGGGCAAGGCCAAGGCCGGCCGGGTGGCCAGCGACGTCACGTTGAAGGCTGTCGAAATGGCCGGCACCACAGGCTATTCCGAGGAGACGCTATTTGAGAAGTGGGCGCGCGACTCGAAGATCATGGACATCTTCGAGGGCACCCAGCAGATTCAGCAACTGGTTGTGGCCCGCCGGCTGCTGGGCCTGTCGTCCTCTGAGCTCAAGTAGCCCGCTCATTCGACAACCCCATCATGCAGGTGGGTTTTCGCATCGTGGATGTTGAGGATCAGCACAGTAACTAAGTTTGTCGGGTTAGCCTGCACGCTTGCTCGCAGTCTGCCTGCCAGGCCAGCCAGTGTTTCAAACAGACGTATTGCCCGGCGACGAAGCGACTTCGAAGCGGTCGAGGTAGCGCCGGATGAACTCTCGAGCCGCGTCGTGGCCGCGGTCGATGCCGAGACTTTGTTCGAGCAGCATGATGCGGGCGAGGCTGGTCAGGATCATGGACATCACCACTGGCGGGAACTCCTTCATGTCCACACCATGGGTCCGCATGGCTTCGCTCAGCGCGGCGGCCTCCATGTCCCCGTACCGTTCGGCATATGCGGCGATCTCACTGCGAATTGCCTTGCGGTGGTTCGCCAAAGCCATGAACTCGAGCATCAATTGGGCTCCCTGCGTGCTGTTGAGCCGCCACAACGCGTGCAGCGGCTCGCCACCGGTCAATGCCTGGCGCTGACGCTGCAGGGTTGTCTCCGCTCCGGCCCGCAAAACGGCCACGAATAGCTCGTCCATACTCGGGAAGTAGTAGTGAACCAATGCCGGTCTGACGCCGACCTGGGCAGCGACCCGACGCGACGTCGCGGCGGCATAGCCCTCTTCGATCATGATCTCGGCCGTCGCTCGGATCAGCGCGCGCCGGGTCGCCGAATCGCGAGCGCCAACCCTTGACCTACCGCCGGACGGGCTGCTAGACATGGCCTCAGCCTAATATTGGGCGATCGCCCAAACAATGAGGAGTAACGATGGCGGGCCGAGTTGCAGACAAGGTCGCGTTCGTCACCGGAGCGGCGCGTGGGCAGGGCCGCAGTCATGCGGTCCGGCTGGCCCAGGAGGGCGCCGACATCATCGCGGTCGACATCTGCGCGCCCTTCGACAACTCGCCGGCACCGGGCTCGACTCCCGACGACCTCGCCGAGACCGCGGAGATGGTGAAAAATCTGAATCGGCGCATCGTCACCGCCGAAGTGGACGTGCGCGATTTCGATGCCGTCAAGAGCGCCGTCGACAGCGGCGTGGAGCAGCTGGGCCGGCTCGACATCATCGTCGCCAACGCGGGCATCGGCACCATGGCCGACAAACTGCATAAGACCGACGAGCCGGTGTGGCAGGAGATGATCGACGTCAACCTCAGCAGCGTGTGGAAGACCGTCAAGGCCGGTGTTCCGCATCTGCTTGCCGGCGGCCGCGGCGGTTCGGTGATCTTGACCAGTTCGGTCGCCGGCCTGAAGGCGTACCCATATATGGGCCACTACGTGGCCGCCAAACACGGTGTTGTTGGCCTGATGCGCACGTTCGCCGTCGAGCTGGGACAGCACTTCATCCGCGTCAACTGCGTGCATCCCACGCACGTCTGCACACCACTTTTGCTGAACGAGGGCACCTACCGGGGTTTTCGGCCCGATCTGGACAACCCGGGCCCCGATGACCTCGCGCCGATCTGCCAGACGTACCACGTTTTGCCAATTCCCTGGGTGTACCCGGAGGACATCAGCAACGCGGTGCTGTTTTTGGCCTCCGACGAGTCCCGCTTCGTCACCGGCGTCACCCTGCCCGTCGACGCCGGCAGCTGCTTAAAATAAGCCGAAATCAAAAGGTAACCAGGCCAATGACAATCGCCAAAGACACCGACGTCTACTACGACCCCTACGACGTCGACATCGTCGCCAACCCGTACCCGGTCTACGCCCGGCTGCGAGAGGAAGCGCCGATCTACTACAACGAGCGCTACAACTTCTGGGCGCTCTCCCGTCACACCGACGTCGAGAAGGCGCTGGCGAACTGGCAGGCGTTCTCCAGCAGCCGAGGCGACATCCTGGAACTGGTGCAATCGGATTTCGACATGCCGCCCGGCGTCATGATGTTTCAAGACCCGCCCATGCACACCATGCTGCGCGGGCTGATGTCTCGGGTGTTCACTCCGCGCCGGATGGCCGCCATCGAGGACCAGATCCGGCGGTTCTGCGCGCGCTGTCTGGATCCCCAGGTTGGGTCCGACGGGTTCGACATCATCGCCGAACTGGCCTCGATGATGCCAATGCGGGTCATCGGCATGCTGATGGGCATCCCCGAAGACGAGCAAACCAGCGTCCGGGACGCCAACGACGCCAACCTGCGCACCCGGCCCGGCACACCGATGAAGGTGGTCGACGCCGACGCGATCGCTGACGGGCGGATCTACGCCGACTACATCGACTGGCGGGCCAAGAATCCTTCCGACGACCTGATGACCGCGCTACTCAACGTCGAATTCGAAGACGAACACGGGGTGACGCGAAAACTGACCCGCGACGAGGTGCTGCGCTACACCCAGGTCGTGGCCGGGGCCGGCAACGAGACCACCGGCCGGCTCATCGGCTGGCTGGCCAAGGTGTTCGCCGAGCATCCAGACCAACGCCGCGACGTGTTGGAAGACCGCGGCCTTTTGAATCGCGCCGTTGACGAGACGCTGCGGTTCGAGCCGACGGGTCCGCACGTCGCCCGTTGGATGGCCCGCGATTTCGAGTGTTACGGCACCACGGTGCCGGCCGGAAGCGCGATGCTCCTGCTGTTCGGGGCGGCGAATCGCGACCCGCGTCGATACCACGACCCGGATTCGTTCGACATCCACCGCAACGACGGCTCCCACCTGACCTTCGGTAAGGGCTTGCACTATTGCCTCGGGGCGAACCTGGCACGCCTGGAAGGCCGGGTCGCGCTCGACGAACTACTCAACCGGTGGCCGGAATGGGACATCGACTACGACACCGCTCAGCTCGCACCGACCTCAACCGTTCGGGGCTGGGAACGGCTGCGGATTCTATTGCCGTGAGGTAACGGCGGTCTCAGCTAACGACCGCATTCAACCCCGCCCGGGTGTCGTCGTCGAGCTGGATATCGGCGACGGCCATGTTCTCCTCCAAGTGCTGCACCGAAGACGTGCCGGGAATCAGGAGCACGTTGGGCGCCACGCTCAACGTCCAGGCCAGGATGACCTGTACCGGCGTATGGCCGAATCGTTCAGCGGCCCGCTGCACCAGCTCGTGGCCCAGTACCGGATTCGGGCGCACGAACGCCGATCCCAGCGGGAAGAACGGCACGAAGGCGATCCCGCGCGCCGTGCACTCATCCAACACGGGGCTGGACGAACGATCGACGAGATTGAATGCGTTTTGCACGCAGGCGATTTCGGTGTGTTCTAATGCTCGCAGCAGATGCTCGCGGGTGATGTTGCTCAGCCCGATGCCGCCGATCAAGCCCTCGTCGCGGGCCGCGATCATCACTGACAGCCGATCGTCGAAACGTTCGTCCACCGTGTCGTTGTCCATCAGCCGCAGGTTGACGACCGCGAGCTGATCGACATCGAGCGTGCGCAAGTTCGTCTCGATGTCTTTGCGCAATTCGGCGGGGTCTGTGACGGGCAGCCACCCGCCAGCAGTGTCGCGGCGGGCACCGACCTTGCTGACGAGCGCCAAGTTCTCCGGGTACGGGTGCAAGCCCTCCCGGATCAGCTCGTTGGCCACATCCGGCCCGTAAAACTGCGCGGTATCGATGTGGTCGACGCCGAGCTCGACGGCACGGCGCAGCACGGTCAATGCCTGAGCGCCGTCCCGGGGCGGTCCGAAGACGCCCGGACCGGGCAGTTGCATCGCGCCGAACCCAATGCGAGCTACCGAAAACTGACCGAGCGGAAAGGAATCCATGAATTCAGGCTAGCGTCGAAGCCTCACGCCGGGTCCGGCGCGTCCCAGGCGACGGTGGCCGACAACCAATGCGTGATCTGCTCTTCCTGGTCGTTGCGGTGCAGGTGCCGCGGCGGCTGCGCGAACGTCGCGTACGGGCGGCAGCGGAGCACAACGCGGTTTTCCTCGACGGCCATCGCCTCGACGTAGGGGCGCGCATCTTCGCCCAACTGTTGACCGGACATTCGTCCCGCCACGGCCATCATGACATCGGTGACAAGGTCCGGGTCGCGCTCGACTGTGGCGTCGGCATAAACCTGCAGATACGCGAAGGGCCAACGCTCGTCGAGGACGCAGATGCTGACTTTGCCGTCGCGTGCGACGGCGCGAGCTTTGCCGCGCCCGGCCATCGTCGAGACGAGCAGCTCGTCGTTCTCGGTCGGGATGTAATACACGATCGACATGGCCGGCCCGTCGTGCAAGCGGCGATACCCGAAAATGCATGTGCGGTGGGTGCGCACGAACGCGCGCCGCTCGGAGGGGAACATGTCGCGGCTGGTGGGAGCTGCAAATGGCTCCGCCGCGAGTGGAAGCATCATTGCGGACCTCTCGTCAAAAGCTATGCTGCGACTGCGCGCTGCATAGCATGCAGGCTAGCGTCGGCCTATGGAGACGTTTCAGGCGCTGATGGCGCGTCAAGACGGGGATCGCATCACTGCCACGGTCGAAACGCTGCAACCTGCTGATCTGCCAGCCGGGGACGTGACGATCCGGGTGCTGTACTCCAGCGTCAACTTCAAAGACGCCTTGGCGCTCACGCCGAACGGCGGAGTGGTGCGCAACTATCCGGTGGTGCCGGGGATCGACCTGACCGGCGAGGTCGTCGAGTCGCAGGCGGCGGAATTCGCCGTCGGCGACACCGTGCTCGCGCATGGCTACCAGATCGGCACCGGCCACCATGGCGGCTACGCGGAATACGCGCGGCTGCCCGCCGGCCAGGTCGTGCCACTGGGCGCGCTGGATCCGCACGAAGCCGCGGCGATCGGCACCGCCGGCTTCACCGCCGCGATCAGCGTCCAGGCCCTCATCGACTGGGGGATCACAACCGATAGCGGCCCGGTCGTGGTGACCGGTGCGACCGGCGGCGTCGGCTCGATCAGCGTGGATCTGCTGGCCGGAGCCGGCTACCAGGTGGTGGCGTCGACCGGCAAGGCCGACGTCACCGAACGGCTGAAAAAGCTTGGCGCCGCTGAGGTTATCGGCCGGCTGCCGGCCGATCCGGATGCCAAACCGCGGCCGCTGGCCAAGGCGCGCTGGGCGGCAGCGGTGGACTGCGTGGGCGGGGCGACGCTGGCTGATGTGCTCAGCGCTGTCGACTACGGCGGCGCAGTGGCCTGTAGCGGACTGACCGGTGGCGCCGCGCTGCACACCACAGTGATGCCGTTCATCCTGCGCGGCGTCGCGCTGTTGGGCATGGATTCCGTACAAATGCCGATCGGCCCGCGCCGCGAACTGTGGGCGCATCTGGGCGGTTCGTTGCGGCCGCGTCATCTCGCAGCGATCACCACCGACGTCGATGTCAAAGACGTCGTCGGTGTCGTCGACCAGCTGCGCGCCGGGGCGTTCTCGGGCCGGGCAGTGGTGCGGGTTGCGGGCGGGTTCTAGATTGAGTCGACAGAGGCTGTCCGGGACTGGATCCCGGTTGACGACGGAGGTGGCATGCGTGCGGTACGGGTGACTCGACTGGATGGCCCGGACGCGGTGGAGGTGGCCGACGTCGACGAGCCCGCGGGTGACGGGGTGGTCGTCGACGTGCATGCCGCCGGGGTGGCGTTCCCGGACGCGTTGCTCACCCGCGGCCTCTACCAGTACAAGCCGGATCCGCCGTTCACGCTGGGGGCGGAGATCGCCGGGGTTGTTCGGTCGGCACCGGAGAGTGCGCATGTGCGCGCCGGGGACCGAGTTGTCGGCCTGACGATGCTCGTCGGCGGCATGTCGGAGGTCGCGGTGCTGGCGCCTGATCGAGTGTTCAAGCTCCCCGACAACGTGAGTTTCGAGGCGGGCGCCGGTCTGCTGTTCAACGACCTGACTGTGTATTTCGCGCTCAGCGTCCGTGGCCGGCTGCAGCCTGGCGAGACGGTGCTGGTGCACGGGGCAGCCGGCGGTATCGGTACATCGACGCTGCGCCTGGCGCCGGTGCTCGGAGCTTCCCGCACCATCGCGGTCGTCAGCACACAGGAGAAGGCCGAGACCGTGACCGCGGCTGGTGCGACCGATGTGGTGCTGAGCGCGGGATTTAAGGATGCGGTGAAAGAGCTGACCAGTGGCCGCGGAGTCGACGTGGTGGTGGACCCCGTCGGCGGCGACCGGTTCACCGATTCGCTGCGCTCGCTTGCTCCGGCCGGACGGCTGTTGGTCATCGGCTTCACCGGCGGTGAGATTCCCACCATGAGGGTGAACCGCTTGCTGCTGAACAACATCGACGTGGTCGGTGTGGGCTGGGGCGCCTGGACAGGGAAGCATCCTGGCGCGCTGGCCGAGCAGTGGGCCGGCCTGGAAGGGTTGCTCGCCTCAGGCCGGCTGTCACCTCCCGAGCCGATTGTCTTTCCGCTCGACGAGGCCGCCGCGGCGATCGCGTCCCTGGAGAACCGCACGGCCAAAGGAAAAGTCGTACTGCGCATCCGTGATTAGCGTGCGCCCGACTTGCGACGGCCTTGTGCGGTACTAAAAGGAAAAATAATGTCACTATCAGTTTTTGGCCTCGGGATCGCCGCACACTCTGGAGCCGCACATGGAACCGTTTGTCCACCTGCGTAAAGGCAAGACACCGCATCGCCTGCATGCCGATCTCGACGGCCCCAGAGATGACGAACTCGGCCGGTGCGGCTTCACCGGTCGAACCGCCAACATGTACCGCCGCCACGACCCCACCGCCTACCGGCTGTTCGACGCGATCGGGCATCCCGACAAGGAGATGTACGAAATCCACAGCGCAACAAAGTATTACGCAGGACCCTTGCAGCGCGACAAGCTGCGCCGGGCGGTCGACATCGTCACCGACTGGCTGGTCTGCCACGACTTCGCGAGCACGGAATGACGTCGGAGAGCAGGAGCGCAGCGAGCCGGGAATCAAACCAAGCCGGTCCGCTGGACGGCATCCGGGTGCTCGAGCTGGGCACCTTGATCGCCGGACCATTCGCCGGCCGATTGCTCGGCGATATGGGCGCCGACGTCATCAAGGTAGAACCACCGGGCGCCCCGGACCCGTTGCGAACCTGGGGCCAGGCCGAACTCGACGGGCACCACTTCTTCTGGACAGTGCACGCTCGCAACAAGAAAGCCGTAACGCTTGACCTGCGCCGGTCCCGGGGACGCGAGGTGTTCCTCGATCTGGTCGAAGTGTCCGACATCGTCGTGGAGAACTTCCGTCCCGGCACACTGGAGAAGTGGAACCTGGCCTACGACGTCCTCAGTGAACGCAACCCGGGCATAATCCTGGTCCGGGTGTCCGGCTATGGCCAGACCGGGCCGGACGCCCACAAGGCCGGTTACGCGTCGGTGGCCGAGGCGGCCAGCGGGTTGCGTCACCTCAACGGCTTTCCCGGCGGGCCGCCGCCGCGGTTGGCTCTGTCGTTGGGCGACAGTCTGGCCGGCATGTTCGCCGCCCAGGGCGCGCTGGCCGCGCTCTACCGCCGGGCCGGCACAGGCCGGGGCCAGGTGGTTGACGTGGCGTTGACCGAATCCTGTTTGGCTGTGCAGGAATCCACCATTCCGGACTACGACGTAGGCGGCGTGGTGCGAGGACCGTCGGGGACCCGGCTGGAGGGCATCGCGCCGTCGAACATCTACCGCAGCGCTGACGGCACCTGGGTGGTCATCGCCGCCAACCAGGACACCGTGTTCGCCCGACTCTGTCAGGCGATGGGACGGCCGGAACTCGTCGCCGACGACCGGTTCGCCATGCACGGCGCGCGGGGCCGCAATCAAGACGAACTCGACAAGATCATCGGCGACTGGGCGGCGGAACGACTGCCCGGCGAGATCATCGACACGCTGACCACCGCCGGCGTCATCGCCGGACCCATCAACACCGTCGCCGAGGTCATCACCGATCCGCAACTGCGGGCCCGCGGGATGATCGCCGAGCACTATGACGAACGCGTCAAGCGCACCGTCCTGGGACCGGGAGTAGTGCCGGTGTTCTCGGAATCACCCGGCGGGATCCGAAACGCCGGCCCTGCGCGACCTGGGCAACACAACGACGACGTCTACATCGGGCTGCTGGGCATAACGGCCCAGGAGTTCGAATCCCTGCGCGCCGAGGGAGTGCTATGAGCCAACTGCCAGCGCACGTCAATATC
>JAFAQO010000431.1 GCA_019246375.1 Mycobacterium sp.
GACCGCGATCGGTTTCACGCTTGGCAACGCGGTGCTGCTCACCGTGCGGATCAGGGTGGAGAACACGGCGTTGGGCTACACATGAGCACTTATGACACCGACCTGCTGATCGCCGGCGGCGGCCCAGGTGGTCTCGCGACGGCGTTACACGCTCGAAGACAAGGGCTTTCGGTGATCGTGGCCGAGCCGCGAGAGAATCCCATCGACAAGGCGTGCGGCGAGGGCCTCATGCCCGGCGGCCTTGCAGAACTGACGTCACTAGGGGTGGACCCGGCCGGCCTGCCGTTTTGGGGTATCGCCTACGTGAGCGAGCATCGCCGCGCCGAGGCACGCTTTCGCAACGGCCCGGGCCGAGGGGTGCGACGCACCACCTTACATGCCGCGCTGGCCGCGTGCGCCAAAGAGCAAGACACCAACTGGATCTCGACACGCGTCACGAGCGTTGATCAGGACGCGTACGGCGTGACGGCAGCCGGTATACGTGCGAAGTGGTTGGTGGCAGCCGACGGGCTGCATTCCACAGTTCGTCGTGCTGTCGGACTCAAGGCCGTGGCCGGAACGCCGCGGCGCTATGGCGTGCGTTGGCACTACCGGGTGCCGGTGTGGTCGGAGTTCGTCGAAGTGCACTGGTCGCGCTGGGGTGAAGCGTACGTGACACCGGTGGAGCCGAATTTGGTTGGCGTGGCGATCTTGTCCCGTCAGCGGCCGACGCTGGACTGGTTTCCGTGGCTGGAACACCGTCTACAGAGCGCTGATCGCGGGCGCGCCCGCGGTTGCGGTCCCCTGCGACAGGTGGTTTCCCACCGCGTCGCCGGACGGGTGCTGCTGGTGGGCGATGCGGCCGGATACGAAGACGCGCTGACCGGGGAGGGCATCAGCCTCGCCGTCAAGCAAGCCGCCGCGGCGGTGGCCGCCATCATCGACGACACACCGTCGTCATACGAAAAAACGTGGCACCGGATCACCCGTGACTATCGGCTACTCACCCGTGGGCTGGTGCTGGCCACTGTGCCACCCGCGACCCGGCGTGCCATCGTGCCGGCATGCGCGCTGCTACCGGGTGTGTTCGGGCGGGCGGTGCATACGCTGGCACACTGAATTCTCAGCGCAGCCCGCCTCAGCGCCCGCGCATTCGGTCGCTAATTAGACGCGGGTCGAATTAAGCGGCAGTGACGCAACAACTTACATGGATTATGATCACAGTATGCGTCCGGTGATGCCCGGCGTGCAGACATCAACAGACGATGCGATAGCAATCCCGTCCGTTGCGGCGGTGGCTGTCGAGTTTCCGCCGCACCGGCACAGCCAAGATGACCTGACCTCGGCCTTGGCCGACATCGCCGGACCGGAGTTTCGGCGGTTCTTCGCCAGCTGCGGGGTCGAGGCCCGCTGGGTGGCGTTGCCGCTGTCGCGATACGCCGAACTGAGCGGCTTTACCGAGGCGAACGATGTCTACCTCGACATCGCCCTCGACTTGGGCGAGCGGGCGCTGATATCGGCGCTAGATGCCGCCAAGATTAAGCCGTCGGAGGTCGATATCGTCTTTTCGACGACGGTGACCGGGCTCGCCGTGCCGTCGTTGGATGCTCGGCTCCTGACGCGGGTGGGTCTCCGACCCGATGTCAAGCGTGTCCCCCTGTTCGGTCTGGGCTGTGTCGCCGGTGCCGCCGGCCTGGCGCGAATGTATGACTACCTCCGCGCATACCCAGATCACGTGGCGGTTCTGCTGGCCGTCGAACTGTGCTCGCTGACCGTTCAGCGCGAGGACCGTTCGATCGCCAATCTCATTGCTTCCAGCCTGTTCGGTGACGGCGCCGCCGCCGTCATCGCGATCGGGGCCGGTCGGGCACCGTCTGCGCCGCAGGTGTTGGCCACTCGCAGCCAGACTTACCCGGACACCGAGGACGTGCTGGGCTGGAATATCGGCAGCGACGGGTTCCGGATCATCTTGTCCGTCGAGATCGCGACCGTCGTCGAGAAATATCTGGGCGAAGACATCCGTAACTTCCTGGCGGACCACGGAATGACCACGGCCGACGTTTCAACCTGGATCTTGCACGCCGCTGGCCCGAAGGTGATCGACGCGGTTGAAAACGTGTTGGATCTACCGACGGATGCCCTTGATCATACTCGAAAGTCGTTGCGCGAAAAGGGAAACCTATCGTCGGTGTCGGTACTGGATATCCTTCACGCCACTATGGCCGATCCGCCGCCGCCCGGCTCGATCGGCCTGATGATCGCTATGGGACCGGGTTTCTCCTCCGAGCTCGTGCTGCTCGGCTGGTAACTGGTGTGCTACCTGCTCATCCGGGCTCTCGCAATCGAACGGCTGGCAGAGCTAATCGTCGCCACATCCAAGACCCGACGGCTTTCGCACACGGCAGCAAGGAATTTGGTCGCAACCACTATCCGGTGACGGTTACCATCCACAG
>JAFAQO010000439.1 GCA_019246375.1 Mycobacterium sp.
CGGCTCTACGGCATCGTCGAGGGCGGCGACTTGGCCTACGTCGAGGAACGGGTGGATGCCGACGGCGGGCTGGTGCCGCACCTGTCAGCGCGGCTGTCCCGGTTCGTCGGATAGTCGGCAACATCTGCGCTCCCCGCCTGTCCCCTGACGTGGAACGGCCCCCGAGCCGAAGTTCCTGGTTGGACGGACCGGAGGCTCGGGGGCCGGGTGGCTGCGGGGAATTCGCCAGCGCGCGAAATGCTGGGTCTTTTCCAGCCTGGCGCCGCTTAGCGCGCAGCCACCTCACATGTCCATGAAGCTATCAATTTCGCGGACCACCTCCTTCCCTGTGTAGGCCCGACCGTACTCGTTCCTGCGGCACGGCGACAACTGAATTCACCGATCGCTGACGATGGCGGCGTCGACGAGTTCGGCGAATTCCGCGGCGATCGGCGAGCGCGGTAGAGGTCGTCTGTCGAGGGTGTGCACCCGGGCCGCAAGCGTAATGCTCGATACCAGCCAAATCCCTTGAGAGACAGCAAGGTCCGCCAGTCGCAGGGCACGGTAATCGCAGTCGTAGCCCTTGGCGCGAGCGACCTGGAAGAGCGCTTGCTGGGTGGTGCCGCGCAGGATCGGATACCACGGCGGTGGTGTCAGCAGGCCGGTGGTACCGCCCATGTCTGCGGCGATCACCACCGTGGAGCGCGGGCCTTCCAGGATGTAGCCGTCCGAACTGACGAAAATAGCGTCACCGGCGCCGTGACGGGCAGCGTGCCGTAGTGCGGCCATGTTGACCGCATAGGACAGCGTCTTGGCGCCGGCCAATAGCCAGGGCATCGCGTCGACGCCGGTTGCCGGTAGAACGTGCGGCAGGGTGATCGCGGCTATCCCGTTGCGGCGGGCGCCGGCTATCCGCTCGGCGAGGGGGTTGACCGTGACGTATGCGGTCGGCGCCGAGCCGCTCTCGCGTCCGCGGCCGTAAAGCAGCCGCATCGCGCCGTCGTCGGCGGTGCTCGCTGTCCACCGCCGCGCCGCCATGTCGATCGCCCGCCGCCAGCTCGTCAAGTCCGGCTCAGGCAGGTCCATCAGCTTCGCCGAGTGGGCCAGGCGATCCAGATGCGCCGCCACCAGGCAGGCCCCACCGTCCCGGACCAGCAGCGACTCGAAAACACCGTCGCCACGCACTGCGGCGAGGTCGTCCGGGCAAATCAGCGGCGCGTCCGGCGCGAGGATCTCGCCGTCGAGTGTGACGACCACACCCGTTCGGCTAGCCATGGACGAGAAGCCTAGTGCCGCGAGCGTGCCGCTTAAATCGGGCTCGGGCCGGAACGTGACGCTGACTTAGCGTCCTTGGCGTTAGCGGGCAGGTCCGTAGAGTTGATACGTGACCGCAGTTCCCGCGCCCGACTCCGGACCAGACGTCGGCGCGGTCTGGCATTACGGCGACCCGCTCGGCGAGCAGCGCGCAGCCGAGACCGACGCCGTGCTGGTGGACCGCTCCCACCGGGCCGTTCTGACCCTCACCGGCCCCGACCGGCAGACGTGGTTGCACAGCATCTCGACCCAACATGTCAGCGCGCTGCCCGAAGGCGCCAGCACCCAAAACCTCAGCCTCGACGGGCAGGGCCGGGTGGAAGACCATTGGATCCAAACCGAATTGGGCTCCGTCACCCATTTGGATACCGAACCGTGGCGGGGCCAGCCGCTGCTGGATTACCTGCGCAAGATGGTGTTCTGGTCCGACGTCGCCCTTAATGAGGCCGACGTGACCGTCTTGTCGCTGTTGGGTCCCGGGCTGGCCGAACCGGCAGTGCTCGACGCGTTGGGAGTGGATGCCCTGCCTGAAGAAATGGTGGCGGTGCCGTTGCCCGGCGGCGGCTTCGTGCGTCGCATGCCTGGCGAACCGGCCGAGCACATCGAGCTGGACCTGCTGGTGCCGCGGCCGGGATCGGCCGACTGGCGGCACCGTCTGACACAGGCCGGGGTGCGCCCCGCAGGAGTGTGGGCCTACGAAGCCCATCGGGTGGCGGCCCTGCGCCCGCGGCTCGGCGTCGACACCGACGAGCGCACTATCCCGCACGAAGTGGGCTGGATCGGCGGACCGGGCGTTGGCGCCGTCCACCTGGACAAAGGCTGCTATCGGGGGCAGGAGACCGTCGCGCGGGTACATAACCTGGGCAAACCGCCGCGGATGCTGGTGTTGTTGCACCTCGACGGCTCAACTGACCGGCCCTCCATGGGTGATGCGGTGCTGGTCGGCGGTCGCGCGGTGGGCCGTCTCGGAACCGTCGTGGACCACGTCGACCTAGGGCCAGTGGCGCTGGCGCTACTCAAGCGAGGGCTGCCGGTCGACACCCCCTTGGTCACCGGTGGGGAGGCGGAGGTCGCCGCGGTGATTGACGCCGATTCGCTGCCGGCCGCCGACGTGGTCGGTGCCGGCCGGCTGGCCGTCGAACGGTTGCGCGGCCGCACCCGATGACTGGGCCGCGGTGCGGCAGGGCGTCTCAGCGCTGAGCCACGTGGCACGGTAAGCTACTCGGCAGGACAAAAAACACACGACAGATCGGAGCCGCCTACTCTTGGGCCGCTCCGTTATTGCGCGAGGGGGTTCCCCCATGGGCCGCGGCCGGGCGAAGGCGAAGCAGACTAAGGTTGCTCGAGAACTGAAGTACAGCTCACCACAGACGGACTTCGAGCGGCTTCAGCGCGAGCTGTCGGGGTCGGGCGCTGACGAAACCGAGCGACTCGACGGCAACGACCAGCTTTCAGACGACCCGTGGGACGCCGAGGACGACTGGCGCCGCTAGAACCAGCCCCTCAAAACCTCGGGTGTTGCCCCACAAGCTTGGCGCGTGGGCTTGCTTTTCCGCCCTTGCTGACGGTTCCCAGCACCCAGCAGTCCAAGTGCCGCGCCGTCAAGATGGCCAAGGCGCGGTCGGTGTCCTCCGGACCGACAACGGCCACCATGCCCACGCCCATGTTGAACGTCTTTTCCATTTCTGCACGCGTCACCCGGCCACGCTGCGCGATCATCGCGAAAACCGGCGCAGGTGTCCACGTTCCGCGGTCCACCTCGGCGACCAGTCCGTGCGGGATGACGCGCTGCAAGTTGCCTGCCAGCCCGCCGCCGGTGATGTGGCAGAAAGTGCGGACCTGGGTTTCGGCGGCCAATGCCAGACAGTCCTTGGCGTAGATCCGGGTGGGCTCGAGTAACTCTTCGCCCAAGGTGCGGCCGAATTCCTCGACGTAACCTGCCAGGTTCATCCGGTCGATCTCCAGCAGGACCGCTCGGGCCAACGAGTACCCATTGGAATGCAGACCGGACGACCCCATCGCGATGATGACGTCGCCGGGTTTGACGCGGTCCTGCCCCAGCACATCGTCGGCCTCAACCACCCCGACGCCGGTGGCCGAGATGTCGTAGTGGTCGGGTTCGATCAGTCCGGGGTGTTCGGCTGTCTCGCCGCCGAGCAGCGCGCAGCCGGCGCGCAAGCAGCCGTCGGCGATCCCGGCGACGATCGCGTTCAGCCGTTCCGGCACAATCCGGCCCAGGGCGATGTAGTCCAGGAGGAATAACGGCTCGGCGCCGCAGACCACCAGATCGTCGACCACCATTGCCACCAGGTCCAAGCCGACTGTGTCGTGCTTGTCCATCGCCTGGGCGACCGCCAGCTTGGTGCCTACCCCGTCGCTGGAGGCCGCCAGCAGTGGTTCGCGATAACCACCGCGAAGAGCGAACAGGCCGGCGAATCCGCCCAGCTTGCTGCGCACCTCAGGTCTGGTGGCCTTGGATGCGAGCGGTTTGAACAGCTCTACGGCGCGCTCGCCGGCCTCAATGTCCACCCCTGCCGATGCGTAAGTGACGCCTTGAATGCCCGGGTCTTGTCCGCGGTCCACCATCGTGATAAAGGCTACCGGTCAGCGACCACCGGTATAGGCCACTCGCGCTGCAATCTTGCTGGCCTCGCCGGGCTGGTGTCGATTGCCCGCTCCTCCTCAGGCCCCTACATGGCCCGCATCGTCGCCGGGCTACGGACGCCGCAACGCTTCTTGCGCCTCACGAGACACTTCGCCGGCCGCAAGTTTGGCGGCGCCGGCATCCCGTGCGGCGTTGGCGAGCATGTGCTCGATCACATTTTTACCGAGTGCCGTCTCACGGGGCAGCTCGATCGGGTACTTGCCGTCGTAGCAGGCGGTGCACAGGCGCGAGGCGGGCTGCTCGGTGGCGGCCACCAAGCCCCTCAGGGAGATGTAGCCGAGCGTGTCGGCGTTGATGGCATGCCGTACCGCTTCCAGCATCTCGCCCTTGCCTTGGACAGCATTCGCTATCAACTCGGCCGGCGACGGGAAGTCGATGCCGTAGAAGCAGGGCCACTTCACCGGCGGTGACGCGATGCGCACATGCACCTCGACCGCGCCGGCCTCGCGCAGCATCCGCACCAGGGCGCGCTGGGTGTTGCCCCGTACGATCGAGTCGTCGACCACGATGAGCCGCTTGCCGCGGATGACTTCCTTCAGCGGATTCAGCTTCAGCCGAATGCCGAGCTGACGGATGGTCTGCGACGGCTGGATGAAAGTTCGCCCGACGTACGCGTTCTTCATCAGTCCTTGTCCGTAGGGAATGCCGGACTCCTGCGCGTAGCCGACCGCGGCCGGTGTACCGGACTCCGGCACCCCGATCACCAGGTCGGCGTCGATCGGGCATTCGCGGGCCAGCCGGCGACCGATCTCGACCCGGCTGGCGTGTACCGAGCGTCCGGCGATCGTGCTGTCCGGCCGGGCCAGATAGACGTATTCGAAAACACATCCCTTGGGAGTGGGGTTGGCGAAGCGAGCGGATCGCACTCCGTCAGCGTCGATTGCCAGCAGTTCGCCGGGTTCGATATCGCGGACGAACGAGGCGCCGACGATATCGAGCGCTGCGGTTTCCGAGGCCACTACCCAGCCGCGGTCCAGCCGGCCCAGCGACAATGGCCGCACCCCATGGGGGTCGCGGCACGCATACAACGTGTTCTCGTCCATAAAGGTCAGGCAGAAGGCGCCGCGGACTGTCGGCAGCAGTTCCAGTGCCGCTTGTTCCAGGCTGGAGTCGGCCGCTCCATGGGCCAGCAATGCACCGAGGATGTCGGAGTCGGTTGTCGCCGTGCCGGGCACGCGGGTGTTGACCAGCCCGGCGTCGCGCGCACGGGCGACTAGTTCGGTGCTGTTCACCAGGTTGCCGTTGTGCCCCAATGCCACTCCGGTGCCTGCGGTTGTATTGCGGAATACCGGCTGGGCGTTCTCCCACGTGGTGTGGCCGGTGGTGGAGTAGCGGCAGTGTCCGATGGCGACGTGGCCCTCCATGGCCGCCAACGTCTGCTCGTCGAAGACCTGGCTGACCAGCCCGAGGTCTTTGAACACCAGCACCTGTGATCCGTCGGCGACGGCGATGCCGGCGGCCTCCTGGCCGCGGTGCTGCAGGGCATACAGGCCGTAATAGGTGAGCTTCGCGACTTCCTCGCCGGGGGCCCATACGCCGAATACGCCACACTCTTCGCCGGGCGGATTTTCCTCGAACGCTGGCTGCTGGGCGGTCACGGTGGGGCGGCTCCCTGGGCGCGGTTGGTGACGTAACGGAGTCTACGGAAATGGTGGTCAAGTCGCCGAATCGAGTGAGCGTGTTGCGTCACCTCCTAACCGCTTTTCGTAGCCGACCATTCCCAAAAGGTTTCCGGAACCACGGATGTCACGTAAGTCACATTTTCACCGGTTAGCCAGATCTTGACGCGCCTTCGAGTGGCGCAGTCGTCGTTCGTCCGTTGTCACACTCAGCCGGTGAGGTTCACCAGCGGTAGCCAAGTCTGGATCTCGCCGGCCCGCGAGCCGGACAGGTGCAGCGACCCCGCGGCTCTGGCTTCTGCCACCTGCAGCAGCCCGGTGGCCAGAAGCAGCCAGGTTCGTGGGTCGGTTTCGACGACGTTGGGTGGAGTGCCACGGATGTGCCGCGGCCCGGGAACACACTGAACCGCCACGAACGGTGGTATCCGGACCTCGACACTGGCGCCGGGGGCGCGCACGGCCAGAGTTCGCGCGGTGAGCCGGACCGCGGCCGCCAGGTCCACCCGCTCGGGAACCGGGCGGGTGTCGTCGCGCAACCAGTCGGCGATCGCCAGAACGGCTTCGCGGGTCTTGCCCGGATCGGCTCTCTGACGGGCAGCCATACCTGGAGTCTTTCAGTCATAAGTCCGCTCCGCGGGCCACTATCTGAAGTTCACTCCGGCAACGTGGATGCGGCCATCAAGGCGACCACGGCGTTGTGCAACAAGCATGTCGTGCTTATCTCGCCGAAAACCTGACGCTGAAATGCATCAGGGTCAACCTTTGCCCAGACGCCGCTGAATTGTCAGTGCGGCCACCGCCGCGGTCTCGTTGATCGACAAGTGCGCCAACATGGGCGCCGCCAGACTGCCGGACCGATCCACCAGCCATCCAAAGAACCAGCCACCGATGGCGGTGGCCAGCACAGTCGGCACCACCGGCTCGCCGGTAGCCCGCGCGTCGGCGATGTGCCAGAGCCCGAAAGTGGCGGCTTGCAACAGCCGCCCGCCGCGGCGACCGAGCGCCTCAGCTGCCGCAGCAGTCAGCGCCGCCCGAAATGCGGCTTCCTCCGCCCATACTGTGCCGAGCGGTATCCGCACCGCCAACCACTCCGGCACCGAGCTGGGCAACTCTCGAGCAGCCATCGACTGGCGCACCGACGGTATTGTCGTCGCCGCCGCGACCGCGGTGACGGCAGCCGCGCCCGCGACTGGCCCCAACCGCAACCCTGACCACAGCCTCGGCGGACATAGCCCAACCGGCGCGCGGGTCACCCGTATCAGCAGTGCGGAGAATCCGGCCTGCGCCAGAACCCGCCAGGGCATCGGTATCCGCGGGACGACAAAGCTCCAGCCCACCAGCGCCGCGGCCATCGCCACCGCCCATAGCCGGGGAGAAATGTTGTGGCGCATTAGTATTCAGGCCCGCCCACAACCTCGGACTGGTTGAGCGCGGTACGCATGCGTTCAGTGTCAGTCGCCGTCCAGCCGTCCGGTGCAACGACAGCTACCCAACCGTCCAACATCACGTCACCAGCGGATGCCGACCGGGCACACTGACCGCAGGTGTCGCCGACTCGTTCGTGATCTCATGCGCTGGGCTGCTCATGCCCGCGCTCATCCGAAGAGTCTGGGCAGCACTCCCTCGAACGTGCTGCGCAGCTCTGCCAGAGAGACGGTGAACAATCCCTGAACCTCAAGCACATCCGAGTCCTGGTCGACGACCCCGATGCGGACGGCGGGCAACCCGCGTGCGGCGCACATCGAACGAAACCGGCTCTCCTCGGTGCGTGGCACGGCCACCAGCACCCGGCCCGCCGATTCGGAAAAAAGCATGACTAAGGGGTCAGTGTCCTCGGGAAGCACTATGCGGCAGCCGGTTTCTCCCGCCAGCGCCGATTCCACCACCGCCTGCGCCAAGCCGCCTTCGGAGAGGTCATGGGCCGCCGACAACAACCCGTCGCGCGAGGCGGCACTCAGCACGTCGGCCAGCAGGCGCTCGCGGCCCAAGTCGACGGTTGGCGGCAGCCCGCCGAGATGATCAGCGGTCACCTGTGCCCAGATCGAGCCGTCGAGTTCGTCCCGGGTGTTGCCGAGCAATATCAACGTCTCCCCCGGCTCGGTACCCAGCGCAGTGGGAATACGTCGGCGGACGTCGTCGATGACGCCGAGCACCCCGACAACCGGCGTGGGTTGGATCGCCGTCGAACCGGTCTGGTTGTAGAAGCTGACGTTGCCGCCGGTCACCGGAATACCAAGCGCCGCACAGCCATCGGCCAATCCGCGGACCGCCTGGGCGAACTGCCACATGACTGCCGGGTCTTCCGGTGAACCGAAATTGAGGCAATTGGTCACAGCAACCGGGGTGGCGCCGGTGACGGCGACGTTGCGGTACGCCTCGGCCAGCGCCAGTTGGGCGCCGGTGTAGGGGTCCAGCAGGGTGTAGCGCCCTGACGCGTCGGTCGACACCGCGATACCGCGGCCGGTGGACTCGTCGATGCGCAGCATGCCGCCGTCGGCATGTTCGGCCAGCACGGTGTTGCCGCGCACGTAACGGTCGTACTGCTCGGTGATGAACCCGCGACTACACAGATGCGGACTGCCGAGCAGCGCAAGCAAAGTCGCGCGTAGTTCGTCGCCTGTGGTTGGCCTGGCCAGCCGGGTCGAGTGATCGGCATTCAACGCGTCCTGCGACTCCGGGGGGGCGACGGGCCGCTGATACACCGGGCCCTGGTGGGCCACCGTGCGCGGCGGCACATCGACGACCGTTTCGCCGTGCCAGGCGATCCGCAACCGGTCACCGTCGGCGACCTCGCCTATGACGGTGGCCAAAACCTCCCACTTGCGGCACACCGCCAAGAAGGCATCCACGTTCTCCGGCGTGACCACCGCGC
The DNA here is from genome assembly GCA_019246375.1 of Mycobacterium sp. Classification (GTDB taxonomy): domain Bacteria; phylum Actinomycetota; class Actinomycetes; order Mycobacteriales; family Mycobacteriaceae; genus Mycobacterium. The sequence continues at coordinate 8,450 of JAFAQO010000439.1, forward strand.
ACATCCGTTCCTGGGACTCGCTGCAGAGCACTTCGGCGGGCGTCATGTTCTGGGTGCGCAGCGGGACGGTGCCCAGTTCGATGGTCATGCCGCCGTCACCTGCAGCCGCTAATTCCGATGTGCCACAGGCTAGTCCAGCCCCGCCCAATTCCTGGATGCCGACCACCAGGCCGGCGGCGTACAGCTCCAGGCAGCACTCGATCAGCACCTTTTCCATGAAGGGGTCGCCTACCTGGACCGAGGGCAGCTTTTTGCGGCCTGGCCCGGACTCATCACCGCCGAAGGTGTCCGACGCCAGGACCGACACCCCGCCGATCCCGTCCAGCCCGGTGCGCGCGCCGAACAGGATGATCTTGTTGCCGGTGCCCGAGGCGAACGCCAGGTGTAGATCCTCTTTGCGCAGGACGCCGATACACAGCGCGTTGACCAACGGGTTACCGGCATAGCAGGTGTCGAAGACGGTTTCGCCGCCGATGTTGGGCAGGCCCA
>JAFAQO010000249.1 GCA_019246375.1 Mycobacterium sp.
GTCGGCCTGGATTAGGCTGCGCGACGGGCACGTGCACACCTCGCCCTGGTTGAGGGCGAACATCGTGAACCCCTCGAGGGCCTTGTCCTGGAAATCGTCGTTGGCGGCCATCACATCGGAGAAGAAGATGTTGGGGCTCTTGCCGCCGAGTTCGAGAGTGACCGGGATCAGGTTCTGCGAGGCGTACTGCATGATCAGCCGCCCGGTAGTGGTCTCCCCGGTGAACGCGACCTTGGCGATCCGGTTGCTCGACGCCAACGGCTTGCCGGCCTCGGCGCCGAACCCGTTGACCACGTTGACGACCCCGGGCGGCAGCAGATCGGCGATCAGCGAAATCAAGTACAGCACCGATACCGGGGTCTGCTCGGCTGGTTTGAGCACCGCCGCGTTGCCGGCCGCCAGCGCAGGCGCCAGCTTCCAGGTGGCCATCAGGATCGGGAAATTCCACGGAATGATCTGCCCCACCACACCCAACGGCTCGTGGAAGTGGTAGGCGACGGTGTCGTCGTCGATCTGCGACAGCGAACCCTCCTGCGCGCGGATCGCCCCAGCGAAGTACCGGAAATGGTCTACCGCCAACGGCAGATCGGCGTTCAGCGCCTCCCGGATCGGCTTGCCGTTGTCCCAGACTTCGGCCAGCGCCAGCGCCTGAAGGTTCTCCTCGATGCGGTCGGCGATCTTGTTGAGGATCACCGCCCGCTCGGCGGGCGCGGTCTTGCCCCAGGCCGGCGCGGCGGCGTGCGCGGCGTCGAGCGCGTTGTCGATGTCGGCCTCGTCAGAACGCGCCACCTCACAGAATGGCTGGCCGGTCACGGGCGTGGGGTTTTCGAAATAGCGGCCCTGCACCGGCGCCACCCAGTCGCCCCCGATGAAGTTGTCGTACCGGGACTCGTACGCCATCAGGGCCCCCGCGGAACCCGGACGTGCATAGACGGTCATAGATCAGCTCCTCGTCATTCCCTGTAATACAGGTCACAGTACCGCTGTGGCCACAATTGTTTTTATGAAGGCTTCCGCGACTTTCGAGTCCGGTGACGACCCGTACCTTTGGCTGGAGGACGTTGCGGGCGAGGACGCGCTGGACTGGGTGCGCGCGCACAATGAACCGACGGTTTCGGAGTTCTGCGACGACGAGTTCCAGCGGATGCGGAGCGAGGCGCTCGAGGTGCTCGACACCGATGCCCGGATCCCGTATGTGCGCCGCCGCGGCGAGTTCCTCTACAACTTCTGGCGCGATGCGGCCAACCCGCGCGGCCTGTGGCGACGCACCACGCTCGAGAGCTACCGCAGCGATGACCCTGATTGGGATGTCCTGATCGATGTAGATGAATTGAGCCGCGCTGACAATCAGAACTGGGTCTGGGCCGGGGCGAGAGTCATCGAACCCGACCACACGCTCGCCCTGATCAGCCTGTCGCGCGGCGGCGCGGATGCCGCGATAGTGCGTGAATTCGACATGGCTGCACGCGAATTCGTCGCTGACGGTTTCGCCCTGCCGGAGGCCAAGACCGAGATCAGCTGGGCTGACCCCGATACGGTGCTGGTAGGCACCGACTTCGGCGCTGACTCGCTGACTGAATCGGGCTACCCGCGATTGGTCAAGCGATGGCGGCGCGGGCAACCACTGGCCGAAGCGGAGACGGTGTTCGCCGGGTCGCGCAGCGATGTCGTCGCGGCTGCGTCGGTGGACCGGACGCCCGGCTTCGAGCGCACCCTGCTGCGGCGGGCGCTGGACTTCTTCAACGACGAGGTCTACGAATTGCGCGGACCGGAACTGATCCGTATCGACGCCCCGACCGACGCGACGGTCTCGGTACATCGAGAGTGGCTGCTGATCGAGCTGCGCTCCGAGTGGGCGACCGGCACCGCCACCTATCCCGCAGGCTCACTGCTGGCGGCCGACTACGACGAGTTTCTCGCCGGCACAGCAACCTTGCGCATGGTATTTGAACCCGACCAGCACACCTGCCTGTACCACTATGCCTGGACGCGGGACCGGCTTATCGTGGTCATGCTTGCCGACGTAGCCAGCCGCGTCGAGGTCGTCACACCCGGCAGCTGGCAGCGCGAACCGGTCAAAGACGTTCCACCCAATACCAACACCGTAATCGCCGCAGCGGACGACACCGGCGATGAGATCTTCCTGGACTCCAGCGGATTCGACACGCCTTCCCGACTGCTGCACGGGTCTGTCGGCCACCCGCTACGGCAGATCAAATCCGCCCCGGCCTTCTTCGACGCCGAAAACATCGGCATCAGTCAGCATTTCGTGGCATCGGACGACGGCACATCGATCCCGTACTTCGTCGTGCGGCCAACCAACGCAACCGGCCCGGGCCCTACCCTGCTGAGCGGCTACGGCGGGTTCGAGCAGCCGATGACACCGGGATATGGCGGCGTGCTTGGCCGGTTGTGGCTGGCTCGGGGCGGCACCTATGTGCTGGCCAACATCCGCGGCGGCGGTGAGTACGGGCCCAGCTGGCACACCCAGGCGATGCGTGCGGGCCGGCACAAGGTGGCTGAGGACTTCGCCGCCGTCGCAGCCGATTTGGTCAACCGCGGCATCACCACGGTGCCCCAGCTCGGCGCCCGCGGCGGCAGCAACGGCGGGCTGCTGATGGGCGTCATGCTGACCAAATACCCACAGCTCTTCGGCGCACTGGTGTGCCAGGTACCGCTGCTCGACATGCGCCGTTTCCACCTGCTGCTGGCCGGCGCGTCCTGGGTGGCCGAGTACGGCGATCCGGACGATCCCGATGATTGGGAATTCATCGCCGAATATTCGCCATACCAACATGTTTCGGCCGATGGCGAATACCCTCCGGTCCTGATGACCACGTCCACTCGCGACGACCGCGTGCATCCGGGACACGCCCGCAAGATGACCGCGGCACTGGAGGCCGCGGGGCAACGGGTGTGGTACTACGAGAACATAGAGGGCGGGCACGCCGGCGCAGCCGACAATGCGCAGACCGCGTTCAAAGAGGCGCTGTGTTTTTCGTTCCTGCACCGGGTGCTGGGTGGCTCAAACTAGTGCGCCCGGCGAGGTCGGTGCGGCCGTGAGCTTTCACGGCGTGGCAGTGGCCGAACTCATCACCCGGGCGGAGGCGCGGATCGGGAGGAACGGCAGCGCCGCCAGCGGGAACAAGCCGGAGACCGCGAACGCCAGCGGGTAACCGGCAGCGGTGATCAGTGCGCCGAACACCGGAGGCCCGATCGCGACGGTCAGCCGCTCGACGACGTTCTGCGCGCCCAGTGCGCGTCCGCTCCAGAATGGTCCGGCGAACTCTGGGACCGTGGTGAACGGCAATCCGTTGTCGCCTGTAATCGCCGATGCGACAACCATCATCGCCACGGCAAGTGGCCACCCCAGCTGATCGGTCAACGCCAGCATCATCATGGTCAGTGCGGTGGCGCCGGCGATCACCTGAAGCGGCCGCATTCGCGAGCCGACCCGATCCGACCATCGGCCGGCAACGGCGCGTGCCAGCGCGCCGAGCAGCTGCCCCGCGCCGACCAACGCAGCCGCCCATGCCATCGACAAACCGTGCTTCTCCATGAACCAGACCAGCATGAACGTCAACACCACTGGTTGCGGCACCATCAGCAGCGCCGACGCGGCGTGAATTCGCCACAGCACGGCCGTGCCACGGTACGGGTTGGCCAGTTGCTGATGATCAGCCGCTGTTAGTGTCGGGCGGGGCGGATCATGTACCCCCAGAGCGCACGCCGCCGCCGACACCGCGCAGATCGCCGCCGGGAACAACAGCGCCACCCCGAAGTTGCGCTTGCCCAACTCGGGTATCACTAGAGCCCCGACCGCAATTCCCAAAGGTTGCGCGGTCTGACGGATTCCCATCGCGAAAGCTCGTTGGTGCGACGGGAACCAACCGGTGACCAGTCGGCCGCCCGCCGTTAGGCTGCTGGCGGCGGCCATGCCGCCGAGAAAAAGACAGATCCCCACCGCCATCATCGAGTGCACCGATGCAGCGGCCCACGCCGCGGCTGCGGTCAGCGCCAAGCCGACCGTGAGCACGATCCGCTCGCCGACCCGATCGAGCAGGTAACCCCAGGGCAGCAAAGTCAATACCATGCCGAAGTTCGGCAACGACGCTAACAGACCGCCCTCCGGCAGGCCCACGCCGTGCTGGGCTTGCAGCGCTGGGATCAGGAAGGCGACACCGTTGATGAAAACGTTGGCGCACAACGTCGCAATCAGCGAGATGGCTAGCATCGACCAGCGCCTGGTGGTGCTGACCAATTCCATTTCCGTCGTCACTTGTTCGCGCTTTCAGCCGAGTTGGTGTTGTGCAGGCGAGCGGTCGCGAGGCGAGTCGCGTAGACGAGGGCACTGGCGCCGAACATTGCGCCGGTGAGCATCACCCAGCGGCCGAGGAAGGGTTGCTGGGTGAGTCCGGTATCTTCGGAATACAGCGATGCGCCCTGTCGAACGATGCCAGGAAAAAAGATGAGCAGAAGTAGCCCTGACCCAAGAGCGGGCACCCTCAGGTAGTTGCGCACCGGGACAACCGGTTCATGGCGGCGTCGCTTGCCAGAGATGCCGAGAAGTCGGTCGACGACTGAATACATTGGAAACAGCACAAGGTCGTGGGCCACGATCGCCGCGGCAAACCAGACCGCCATCGATTTCCACCACACGCCTTCCGGTTTCCACAGGGTCGCCGGCTTGGCCGTGATCAGCAGGTAGCCCAGCAGCGCGAAGCCGGCCAGCATCGTGAGCAGGTGCAACGGACTGGAACCATAGAGCCGGCGGACGCCGGTACGCAGCAGTCGCATATCAATACTTCTCAAAGTCAATGGATTTCACCCATTTGGTGTTGTGCACGCCGGGCAGCGCAGGAACGACGATCCGCGCCGGATAGCCATGGTCGAGTGACAACTCCGCGCCGTTGACCCGCAACGCCAGCAGCGAATCTGGATGCGCGATCTGGTTCGCCTGCAGTGTTGCGGTGTTGAAGTAGCCCTTGCGTCCCAGCGATCCCACTCGCGCGGACAGCGGTGCCGTCACTCCCGCCAGTGCGGCCAGATCGCCCAGCCGCACCCCGCTCCACGTCTGGACGGTGGACCAGCCCTGCACACAGGCGATCGGCAACCGTGCACTGTGTTGGGGCATCGCGGTCAGCTGGTTGCGATCTAGCACCAGCGGCGCCGGTCCGCCGCTCAATGTCAAGCTCCAGCTGGCACCGACCTCGTGTTGGTCGACGCCGACACCCCTGGCTGTCTTATTAATTCGGAAGTCGTTGGGACCGGCACCAGTCGTGTCCCCCGTAGGCAGCATCAAGGGAAAGTGGCGTGCGACACCGCCGATCGTCTGCCCCGCGGTGACCAGCGCCGTCAGCAGCACGCCACCGCCAACCAGCCCAATGGCACCGCGACGGCTCATCGTCGCGGGTGCCGGGTGGTCCGCAACCAGCCCGTCGGGGTCAGGAGGCTCCTGCTGGGTATCAAAAGTGCTGGCACGAAACCCTTTTCGTATTGGCATCCACCGCGGACCGCGGATCATCACCGGAATCTTGATGGTGGTGTGCATCAGAAACTCGGCGATGAAAACCCAGGCGCCGTAGTAGTGGGCCGGGAAGAAACTGAACCCGAAGATGTAGTCGTACTGAATGTAGAGAACGCCGGTGGCCATCTCGAACAAGACACCCCCGACAAGCATGGCAATCGACAACCGCTCCAGCACTTGCGCGATCGACCGGCTCGGTGGCCAGGCGAACAGCCGCGGGATCACCGACCACAGCTTGGCCAACACCACTGGAATAGGCACCAGACCCAGCCCGACGTGTAAACCCTGGCTGACGCGATACAGCCAAACCGGGCGAGTAGGCCAGTCGAACGTGGGTAGTTTGAGCCATCCCACATGGGTAGGGAGCGCTTGGCCGAACTGCGGCCCGTAGGCGATATAGGACGCCAACCCGGTCAGGATCACAACCGGCAACGCCGCCAATAGCACGAGACCGAACACTGATGT
>JAFAQO010000337.1 GCA_019246375.1 Mycobacterium sp.
TTTGTCGGTGAAATTGCCGTCGGCGTTGAGGCAATCGGCCAGTTTGTCCGCGAGCTTGCTTAACTGGTCGGGGCGGTGTTCTGCGGCCAGCCCGGCCAGGTGCCCTTCAGCTTTTTCGCGGGTTTCGAAGTCGACGAACTCCGGTAGCCGGTGCCAGAAGCCACGGATCACCGCCACGTGGCCGGTTCCGAGGAGCCCGGCCCGCTGGGCGGCAGCGGTTCCGGCCAACACCGGCTCCAAGGGCTCGCCGGTTATCGCCCGCCGCGGCCCCAAGTCGGCGGCCTCGGCCACTCGACGCGATGCTTCTCCGCGGCTAACGCATAACCGCTCGGCCAGTGCAAACGGCAGTTTGCCGCCGAGTTCACTCTGATCCGCCTGCTGGGCAACCTTATTAATGAAAGGGTGCTCGACGGCCGGCAGGCGGCGGCGTACGGTTTCGCAGCGCTCCAGCATCGCCAGGCACTCCGGGGTTGTCAGCACATCGCACGACAGCTCTAAGGCACGGTCCACTGCAGCATCGAGCGCGTCGAAAACCTCGACGATTTCCTCACGGCTGCTGGCTGCCATGCCCGAATCGTATCGACGACCACCGACAAAAACTCCCACCAAGAAACTCGTCAAACCAAAGTGGCCCAAGAGGTTACGCGGCTAGGGCCACTGCACGCTACGCCTACACCCGCAACCGGCAGCGCTCGATGAGAATCTCGGCCAGCAGCGCCGGCTCACTGATCATCAGATTGTGACAGGTGTCGACGGGGATCAACGTCTGCACGCCACCGAGGGCGGCGATGCTGCGGCACTGCGTGCGCCGAGACAGCGAGTGATCACGAAGCGTCAGGATCCATGTCCGCGGAACGTCTGTGGGCAGATCACTGCGATCGACTGGCTCGGTGATGATTGCCGGGGACTCGGCGTGTATTCGCGACAACGCGAGTCGGCGTTGGGCCCGGGTCATCCCGTTGCAAAACAAGAAGGCGCTGAGCAGTTTTGGCGTCGTCGCGGGAGGCTTCCTAAGCCTTACTGCCCGACGCACGTACCAGGCCAGCGGCGCGCCAAGTGAATCCACGATAGCTTTGCCCTGCGGGGGCAGGCAGGACGCCGCCAAGATCATCTCGCGCACCCGTGAAGAGCCCAGCTTGGTCACTATGCCGGGCACCGTCAGGCCCGCGAGCGAGTGGCCGACAACTATCACGTCGTCCAGCCTGGCATCCTCGATCTGTGCCACAGCCGATTCCACCCAATCGGCGAGCGAGGCAGTGCTCAAATCTCCGGGTGTGGCGCCGTGGCCCGGCAGGTCTACCGCTAGCACCCGCAATTCCGGTGCCTGACGATGCAGTTCCTCGACGGTGAGATCCCAACAATCGGCCGAGTGTTCACCTCCGTGAACGAGGACCAGAGCGGGCTTGAGGTGCTTTCCCTGCACCCGCATAGTTAAGCAAGAGAATGTCCGCTGTGGCGTCAAAGACCGAGAAGACGAGGAAGCCTATGCCAGATCCAGAACTGTTCGACGCCAACAACACCGTAAGTCCGCCGGCATGAGCGCCGTAGTGACCGGCGGCGGGTCGGGAATCGGGCGTGCGGTGGCCGCACGGCTGCGCGACGCCGGCCATGACGTTGTCGTATGGGATCAGGCGGGCGGCGATATCGACTGCGATGTCAGTAATCCTGAGGCGGTGTCGGCGGCGATGAGCCAGACCGTGCGCGAGCATGCTGTTCCCACGCGGGTAGTGGCATGCGCCGGCATCGGCGCGGCGGGAATGCTGCTGGAACAGTCAATTGCGGACTGGCAGCGGGTATTGGCGGTCAACCTCACCGGAACCTGGCTGACCATCCGGAGCGCTGCGCAGGCAATGATCGACGCCGGGGTCGGCGGGTCGATCGTGGCGGTCTCCAGTATCAGCGGCACAGTCGCCGACCGGGACATGGGCGCCTACTGCGTTTCCAAGGCGGGCATCGACATGCTGGTCAAGGTTGCGGCCGTGGAGTGGGGCGTGCACGACATCCGGGTGAACGCTGTCGGGCCCGGCGTCACGCGGACGCCGATGCTCGGTGAAGCGGAACAACTTCCCGGCTGGGTGCAGGCCCTGTCGGAGCGAACAGCGCTGGGCCGATTGGGGGAGGCCGCCGACGTGGCCGGCGCGATCGTGGGCGTCCTGGAACTGCCATGGGTCACAGGCCAGATCGTGCATGCCGACGGCGGCCTGGCCTTGCACAGCCCGATCGACGCCTACGGTCAGATGCAGCGAATACGTGGGAAAGTCACTCCACCCCGAAATCGATGACACCCCGGATGATTTCACCGTTGAGCAGATCGGTGTAGGCATCGTTGATGTCGTCGAGATGATAGCGTTTGGTGATCATCTCGTCGAGCAGCAACTGACCGGTCTTGTAGAGCCCGGCCAGCCGTGCAACATCCGCCTTCGGGTTGCATGAGCCGAACACCGTACCGGCCAGGGTCTTGTTCATCAGAACGAAGTCCTGCAGCTCGAATTTGATTGAACGAGTTGTCTGCGAGGTCATGCCGGTGAGCACGCACGTACCACCCTTGCGGGTGAGCTTCAATGCGTCACGGACGTCATCACTGCTGATCAACGATGGGGAAACGACGACGGCATCCGCCATCACCCCGTGCGTCAGGTCGCGCACCAGATCGACCGCATCGGCGGCCGTTGCAGCGGTATGGGTGGCGCCGAACTGCAACGCCGATTTCTGTTTGAATTCCACCGGGTCCACGGCCACGATCTGCGCGGCACCGTTGATGCGCGCACCCTGGATGGCGCCGGTCCCGATACCGCCCGCACCGATCACGACGACAGTGTCGCCGCC